>CAMYJJ010000194.1 GCA_947258735.1 Thermodesulfovibrionia bacterium
CGTGTATTCAGGACGTCTACTACCATTAATTCGTGGAATTCATTCATGCTCATCATACCGGGATATCTGAATGAGCCATATTCCTCGCCAAAGGTTCCCCATTCAAACGCGTACGCACCGTTCTGGTCATATACCCTGATTTTATGGTTGTCGTTGTCTGAAATATACAGGTAATTTTTTATGTCCGAGGCCTGGACATCAACGGGATCAGCAGGTTTTTCCCCGGGTCCGCTCTTAACCGTAAACATATACTGGAAATTACCATTGAGATCAAATACCTGTATTCTGTGGTTTCCGGTATCTGCGATGAACACCTTTCCCTTTTCAGTTATATCAATTCCAAGGGGACGGATAAAATCCCCCTTGCCAGACCCTTCCTTTCCAAAAGACAACTTGAACCTGCCGTCACTGCCGACTGCAATGACTCTGTTATTGACACCATCTACGAAGTAGATACTTCCGTCAGGTGCGATCGCGATATCGCTTGGCTGGTTAATATTGCCTTCAATGTTGAAGAGAAATTCGGAATTAATACACTCCAGGGCGGAAACACTGAGAGGCGTTCCCAGAAGAAGAAATAGGATAATTAATTGTCTATAGATAATTCGCAATTCACCATGATAATAATCGAATTTGCATTTCTAAATCAAATTCCTGCAGGGTTTCATATATTGACTGAAACCCTGCAGGACGGTGCGGAGCTAGTCTGAAAAGAGCTTGGGTATATAAAACTTTTCATACTTGGTAACCATGCCCTTGATGTTTAACTGCTCAAGATCAACGATTCTGTTTACAGCAAAACCCAGCTTTTTGAATTCCAGAATGCCTTTTTTTGAATGGCATGCCTTGCATTCGTGTCCTTTTGCCTTTATATTGACATGAAACTTCTTTTTCACATTGTCCCTCTGTTCCGGTGTAAGCTCATCCCGTACATTCATGTAATCCTTGGCCAAAGGGGCATCCTGTGCTTTTATTGCTAAATCCATGGTATCTCCGTACCGGAAATAAGGCGCGATCTTTGAGAACTGGTCTTCTACTTCAGCAAGGTTTCCGGTGTCCTGATTATAACTTGTTCCAAAGAAAGGGCCTGGGGGATTGTCATTAAACGGGTTATACCATTTGTACACTATATCAGTGTCTTTTCTTTCCTCTATATGGCAGGTCTCACAGACAAAGAACTGCGTGTGCATGTTCAGCAGGGCCCTGACTTTCTTGTTTTTACTATGAGGATAATCAGAGTGACAGATGTAGCAGATCGGTCTGGAACTCTCCGGCAGGGTTGGAAATTCAACGATATTATGGAAGTGTCTGTGTTTTTCATACTCTTCCTGGCGTTTCACTTCTTCAAGAATAGCAGATTTCTGCTTGGCTGCGATTTTTTTCTGCATCGGTATGAGAAGCCCCGGACCGTGATGGGATAAAGTCACCTGGTAGGTTGCTCCTATTAGTACTGCAATGGTGATGATCTTAAAAATAAAACCTATAACATATACTGATTTAGGATGATTTAATCTTTTGGGTTCGCCTGGCACGTGCATCCACCTCCCTTAGTTTGTTTCAAAACCGTTTTCTTTTAATACGTTTTTTAAATATTCTTTTTCTTCTGGTATCTCTTCCAGATTTCTCATATATTCAAGGAAATGCTCTTCAATCTGGTGCTCCCTGGTGATTTTTCCTGTGAGAAAAGACCACTGAAGGGGAAACCGTCCCGGAACAAGATGCACATTGGACCAGTGCCAGAAAACGATGACCGTTACTGCCATGATAGCCTCGTCAGCATGCATCAGTCGTGCAAGGTCCTGGAAGAATGCTGCATTCGGCCAGATCGTGGCCATCATTTCAGGGTATAACAGGCTTGTTCCTGCAGTTATCAGTACAAAACTTCCCCAGAGTATGGCAAGGTAATGGAGTTTCTGTTTGTACATGAATTTTTCCATTTTAGGACGGTACGTTTCCTTTCCCATGAAATATTTCATATCATGAGCGATGTCCTTCAGGTCTTTAAGTGTTGGTATCTGAGTTCTGTGAATGTCAAACCGCTTTTTGGTGACCTTTTCCAGGGTGCCCCCGATAATGGTTATGAGGTGATAGACACTTGCGGCTACCATGAGAAATGCCGCTGCCCTGTGAATTAACCTGGCAACATCAGCACCGCCAAATAATGAAATTATATACGGCGCCCACCACAGGTCGCTAAAGTGCAATGTCAGTCCTGTTGAAGCAAGGACAAGAAAGGTTATGAATGTAAGAAAATGCTGGATAACGATATGATAGGAATACCTGGGAATGTCGCCCAGCGGATCGGACTTGACCAGTTTATAAATGTCCCTCGGGATATTTCCTACCCCTTCAACATACGTTATGTCCTGCTCTCCCCTGGTTGTTTCGGTCATTGTTTCTGCTGACATGTCTTCCTCAGCGATGGCAATGTCTTCTTGAGATGTTGACATAAATCATTCTCCTTATATGAGGATTTTATTTATTTAATAACTTTTTTATATCGGTTTTTATTTTGGAAATTCCGCGCCAGGTTGTGCCGCCTCTTATCTGCCACTTGATACCGTCTCTTTTTCTTCCCACTGTTTCGATAAGCATAAGTCCGACCAGTCCTAAGACAGAACCGTAAAAAACAAATGTCAGACCTGTATTCATATAGTAGAGGACAGGTTTCTTATGCCGGTCCAGCTTTGAATGGACATCGATACTTGCAAACTGGTCACCAACATTTGTATGGCATTGCCTGCAGGTTTCTGTGCGGTTTTCAGGGTGAACTGATGATTTTTTATCATCTTTTTTATAAATATCGTGGATTGCTGTTGTTGCATGGCAGCTGATACAGTCGGCAGCATCCTGTGATCCCAGTGCCACTGATTTACCATGCACTGATTGAGCGTATGTCTCAACAGCCTCCAGGCTTTCATGAGAGACATTGAACGACTTCATCAGATCTACCTCCTGGTGACAGTTCTTGGAACACAGGTTTACCACCTCCTGCGGGGAGCGGGAGGTCTTGTGTCGCAGCCTGTGTGTTATGTGTTTATATGCCTGGGTAACGCCTTTCTTCTCATGGCAGTTCAGGCAGCGGCTGAGGGTAGTGTCAAAGGCTACTCTCTCCTCCTCTACCTTGGTGAAGATCGGATTAAGATGACAGTATTTGCAATGGGGTTTTGCGCTCTTTAATTCCGGAGAATCCTCTTCTTTGATGCCGTGAGCACTGTTATTATACACATCAATGATCTTCTTATGAGAAAAGTTTTCTTTTGAAAACGGCGGTTTGATATGGCATTCGTTTGCACAGTTGACTTCTTCTTTTATCGGATCATGAGGAAGCTTTGTTATGTACGTATGGCAGTCCCTGCAGGGGACATTCCGATGAGTTGTATTGGCATATATATTTTCATCAACATAATAACTTCTTTTTTTCCCCTCCTCGTCAATCCTTCCTATCTGGCGGTATTTATGACACATGAGACAGTTCTCATTGTCTGCCGCTTCAGCACTGGATGAAGTGAACATAAGTAAAAAACACACAACCGGAAATAATAATATTCCGGCAGCCAGGGAAATTAATGCCTGCGTATCTTTTTTATTACGGTTACATATGATTTTTTGAATCTCCAAGTTGCACTCCTCCTTTACGATGGTAGAGAATTTAAAAACTTCATATTAATTATGTATATCGATGTTCAGAAATCCAGTAACAGGTTAATCGCCCGAACACAAAAGGATCAGGTCTGCACTGTTAACATGATTAAGACTTTATTGTTCATCATTAAGCAATCCGGTCCATGCAATAAAAAAGGGAATATCAAAAAAAGAGCAATATTAACTGAAAAGTATATCACACAGGCAGGTAGAGTCAATTCAAAAATTATTATCCTGTTATAACTTGATTTTATGAAGTGCATGGCACATGTAAATTTAATTCATTTCACACGCTTTCAGTGCATGAAATTGTTTAATAAACCTAAGGTTAACTATATATATATAATATTTATTGATGCATAATCTGTCTTAATATATCAATGATTACATGCCATACAGAACATGTCAGAAAGGTGGCAGTCTCAAGATTGCGGCTTTGGAATCCGACAAGGGTAGTATGGAGTGTGTTGAACAGAAGCGTTCAAACTTTCCGAAGGAGGGATATTGATCTCAGGCAGAATCCTGGTCATTGATGACGAGGAGTTTATAACCATGACAGTTAAAAAGCACCTTGAAAAAGAGGGGTGTGATGTCTGGACCGCATCATCCGGTGAAAAGGCAATAGAGATCTTTAAGAGCGAGATGCCTGATGTGGTGCTTCTTGATCTTAATATGCCGGGTATCGGAGGAATTGAGACAATGCAGGCGATGCGGTCGATTCATCAGGATGCTGTCGTTATAATCATTACGTCGCATGGAGATATAGAAACAGCTGTCTCCTCAATCAAATCAGGCGCCCATGACTTTGTTGAAAAACCCTTTGCCCCTGATCGTATCACGATGATTATAAAAAAGGCACTGGAGACGGTCAACCTCAAACGTGAAGTCAGCTACCTGAGGGAAGAGAAATATGATGCCTACAGCTTTAAAAATATTGTAGGCGAGTCACAGGCCATGAAGGACATTAAGGAGCTGGCACAGAAAGTTGCCTCCAGTGATGCTAACACCATCCTTATCCAGGGTGAAAGCGGCACAGGAAAAAGCCTGCTTGCACGGGCGATTCATTATGACAGTGTCAGGGCATCAGAACCCTTTGTTGAGGTCACCTGCACAGCCATCCCCGAAGCACTGATAGAGAGCGAACTGTTCGGTCATGAAAAGGGCGCCTTTACCGATGCAAAGGCGGCAAAAAAAGGGCTGTTTGAAGTGGCCAGCGGCGGCACCATTTATCTGGATGAAATCGGTGACATCAAGCAGTCTACCCAGGCCAAACTTCTGCGGGCCCTTGAAGAGAGGACATTTAAAAGGGTAGGAGGCCTCAAGGACATACGGGTCAATGTCAGGATCATAGCAACGACCAACAGGAGGGACATGGAAGGTGCGGTAAGAGACGGAAGCTTTCGTGCAGACCTTTACTACCGGCTCAAGGTTTTTCCCATAGCACTATTGCCTCTGCGGGAAAGAAGAGAGGACATCATTCCTCTTGCGCACTATCATATCAAGAAATTCAACAGGGAGTTCAGGAAAAATGTCCAGGGCATATCCCGGGGAGCAGAGAAACTTTTGACAAATTATCCATGGCATGGTAATGCAAGGGAGTTGAGAAATGTTATTGAGCGGGTATGCATACTTGAAGATACAGACCTGATATATCCCGAACACCTTCCTGCGGAAATTATCAAACATGTTGATGTACATGCAGGAAACGGGAAACCTGTTCACCTTCCCGGAGACGGATTGTCATTGAAAGATGTTGAAAAGGAGCTGATTCTGCAGGCGGTCCATAAAACAGGCGGCAACCAGACAAAGGCAGCAAAACTGCTTGATATCTCCCGTGACGCGCTCAGGTATAAAATGCAGAAATTCGGCCTGATTTAAGATATATCCGAAAGATCCGATATATTAATAGAGGTTATGGTTATATATTTTTTTTCTATGTATAGAAAATTTTTTTTGTGGTATAATGGGCACGTTGTGCGTAAATTGTTGGGGCAAATTACTTAACTGCGTCAAATTACGCAC
>CAMYJJ010000195.1 GCA_947258735.1 Thermodesulfovibrionia bacterium
GCTGAAAGATAATAATTTAATACATATCAAAATTATCAAAATGTGCATGACTGCGCACTGCAGCCAGACCAATCATCCCTGAACTGACATCAGTAAAAGAATACTGTGCCATCTGTATATAGCCGCTGTCATCCCTGTCATCATCTACATAGAGGGTTGTTGTATTACCGTCAATAACAACTCTCATCCGGTACCACCTTGAGGTATCTATCGGATATTCAGTTACATCCATTTCTTTCCAAGCGCCGTCATAATAGCCGATTCTCCACTCATCTGCTCCTTCCCTGGCAGCTGCATACTTGAAATCATCCGGCCCCTGATAATCAAAGATAATAAAGCCGTTGAATATAGTCCCGTCAGGCCGGCTGAAATAATCGGCTTCAATGACTCTATTGTCAGTTGTCATGGAATAATCAACCGTTGATATTGCTATATCGGATACGCCTGCATCAGCACTGTACTCGCCCCCTTCGACAGCCCATGTCCCGTTTCCCTGTGTCCATACATCAGCATTACCTTCATTGAAATCGTCACTGTATGCAAATGGTATATACATATCAAAATTATCAAAATGTGCATGACTGCGCACTGCAGCCAGACCAATCATCCCTGAACTGACATCAGTAAAAGAATACTGAGCCTTCTGTATATAGCCGCTGCCATCCCTGTCATCATCTACATAGAGGGTTGAGGTGTTGCCGTTAATAACAACTCTCATCCGGTACCACCTTGAGGTATCTATCGGGTCTTCGGTTACGTCCATATCGTTCCATGTGCCGTCATAATAGCCGATTCTCCAGTTATCTGCTCCTTCCCTGGCCCCTGCATACTTGAAATCATCCGGCCCCTGATAATCAAAGATAATAAAGCCGTTGAATATAGTCCCGTCAGGCCGGCTGAAATAATCGGCTTCAATGACTCTATTGTCAGTTGTCATGGAATAATCAAGCGTTGATATTGCTATATCGGATACGCCTGCATCAGCACTGTACTCGCCCCCTCCGACAGCCCATGTCCCGTTTCCCTGTGTCCAACCATCAGCAATACCATCATTGAAATTATCGGAAAAAAAGATACAGTCTGGATCAGATTGAATTGGACATAAATCACAAACATCTCCGACTCCATCATTGTCAAAATCTTCCTGATTGTGGTTAGGAGTATCGGTGCAGTTGTCATCACAGTCCGCTGTATTTCCGCCTGTACACGGAGTATCCCCTGAATAGCCGCTGAAATCGCCATCATCATATATACCGTCATCATCAGAATCATTCTCCGGAGAAGGCACAAACTGTGTATCCGCTCCGCCGCCATATAATGCCGCAGCATGGAAGGTTGGAGGTGAGGTACTGGTAAAGAACAGGGTAAAGCTCTCATTTCCGGCTTCTATAGCACTGAACGGTGCGAAAGAATATATAACGGCCTGACCATCCGTATCTATGCCTTTGTAGGGCCGTCATCGGCATCTCCGGAACCCAGACCGAATATGTCGACATCTGCATCATTTGTATAACCTATGCCTGTTACCGTGTGCAGAGCAGGTACGAGTATGCCGTTGATTAAAGTTGTTAAGCTTGCCAGTGCATTGCTATCATGATCAATCTGATAGACATATACATATTCTCCGCTATTGATTGTTATACTTTCAACAATATCTGCAGGATCTGAAGCAGGATCAACAGAAATGGGAAGGGGCCCGAAATCCTGATAGCCTGATTCTCCGGCTATGGGGTCGCCTGTTGAATACTTAAAAACTGCGAAATGAATATCTGATGACCATTGAGATGCGGTGAATGTCACCGGGGCAAGGTTTCCACTTGCGCTCGTTGAGCTGAATTCCGGCAAGAGAAATGAATTGGAGTCTACAGGAAAAAAAACCGGGAATAGCAGGATCATTGTTGCCAAACTTAAAATCCTTGTCACTTTTCTCTCCTTACTGTTCTCCTTGATATACATTATACATACATTATTGTGATTAGACCAAGGATATATCGGCAGTATTCTTGATAAAGGCATTTTAAAACAGATTCAGTTGAATGTCAATTTATTATTTAATTATGTATAGTTGCGCATATGAACATATGAACCTTGCTTTTTTCTGAGATTTTGCGGTCATCAGTAATTTCTTCCCTCTGCTACAAGAAAGCAAAAAAAGACTTGAAAATTCAAGCCTTTTTTTGCTTTCCATCATTAATTGTATAAACTTAAGATTTTCTTCTTTTCAGGAAACGCCTGTACCCCATCGTAAGTCCGCCGGTAATAAAGAGAATGGAACTGACCGGTTCAGGTGCCGGTGAGGGCAAAGAAGCAGAAGCACTTGAACCACCAAATAGTGATGATGAATGTGATCCGGGATCTTCAGTACTTGTAAAAAATAAAGTGGAACTCTGATTTCCTGCCAGTATATTATTAAAATTATACGTTACACTTCTACCGGAATCAGAGTACGTAGCATGGGTAGGTAAATCTCCTGAACCCAGACCGAAAATGTCGACATTTGCGTCATTCATAAAACCTATACTGGTTATGGTATCCACGTCACCTTCAAATATCCCGATGTTAAGCTTCGTTAAACTCGAAGAAGCAAAAGGGTCATGGTCAATTTGATACACATATAAATATTCACCGCTATTAACGGTTACATTTGTCGCAAGCTGTGGACCATAACAACCGGCAGGGGGGAAAAAACCGCCGCAAACTTTTATATCATAGGGGGGGCCAAAACCCTGATATCCTGTTTCTCCTGCTACCGGATCTCCGCCCGAAAAAACAGCAAAATGAACATAACTCGTCCAATTAGCAGTTGTGTACTCGGCTGCTATCAGATTACCGCCCGCACTGGTTGAACTGTAATCTGCTAATAAATCTGCTGACGCATCAGGAATTGCAGCAAACGAAAATATCAAAAGGTTCGCAATTATAATTGATGATATTTTTTTATAGAAATCATTTTTCATGTCGCCCTCCCGGTTATAAAAAAACAAACAACAGATTATGCATATTTTTAATACTCAAACCATAATACATTTTTATCCGAAAGTCAAGCTTTTTTTTCTTTATATCTGCACACTTGCGCAATAATATAAAATAAGCGCACCACTCTGTCATATGGTGCGCTTATGCATTTCTTCTTTTTCTATTTAAATATGTATGTATCAAATTGTATGCCACGCTTTATGAAAGCTTTTAATTTTCTGCAGTTCCTATAAATTTCAATTAGTTATGATATAGCTCCATTTGCACAAGATAGTTTCATGCGATTAAGAAATAGTATGTGGCACAAGGGTTTCTGGCGCACATGCGTGCCGGCGCACACAGACAATCTCTTCTCTGCAAAAAAGAAGATGCTCTTATTCATGAATTTAAAGCAGATACTGAAAATGCGCCTTGTATATAAAGTGGAGTTATTCCCGTGCAGGATGACAATAGTGACGCAGGCTGATCGCAGGAACAGCAACTCATGCCCGCCTGATAAGAAGCATGTATCATCCAGTTGTCTATTCTGCTGATACACCTGTGCGAGATATTAAAACCTATCTCAAATCTCAAAATTGAAATATTAACACATGTCATGCCCGCATGTCTTAAGCGGACCTGCCTGCGGTAGGCAGGCATCCAGAACATATTGAAAAACTGGATTCCCGCCTTTGCGTAAATGAAAAAGAATCGTTTAACTCATATAAATCTAAATTTGAGATAGGTTCCAAAATGAGCATAAAAAAAGAGGCCTGTTTATATACAGACCTCTTAAAATTTTAGGGCAGTATACAGCCGTTTACTTTAACGTGCTTCGTTGTTTTCTGAATCTCCTGAGTCCTAATGTTGCACCGCCGGTAATAAAGAGAATGGAACTGACCGGCTCAGGTGCGGGAGATGGTAAGTCCGCAGTAGCACTTGAATTTCCAAATAATGATCCCGCATGAAAACCGGGGTCTTCTGTACTTGTAAAGAACAGGGTAAAGCTTTCATCCCCTGCCTCTACAACTCCCAGAGGTGAAAAATTATATGCAACACTTCTGGTAATATCGGAGTACGTTGCCTTGACCGGGCCGTCACCGGCATCTCCGGAGCCCAGGCCGAAAATATCGACATCCATGTCATTGGTAAAACCCACGCTGGTAATCGTATTTATATCATGAGCATATATTCCCATACTGTAACTTGTTAAACTGGCCGCAGCATTAATGTCATGCTCAATCTGATAAACATACAGATACTCATTGCTATCAACGATTATAGGGTTTATGGCATCCAGATTTGTGGAATCACAACCCGCCGGAGAAAACGGCATGCCACAAACAGTGATAGGATAAGACGAGCCAAAATCCTGAAAACCTGATTGTCCTGCTATCGGATCTCCGCCAGAAAATACCGCAAAATGTATATCACTCGTCCAGTCTGCAGTGGAGAATGTAGCCGGTGCAAGATTACCACCCGCGCTAGTAGTTGAATAGTCCGGTAACAGGCCTGCAGTAGCATTCGGCAGTAGAGCAATGGGGAGTATGAGAAGAGACATCACTGCTATGTATAAACATTTTTTTCTATAAATCTTCATAATAACCCCTCTCTTTCATAGAAACGAAGATTTAATACATTATTTATCTCTTCATAAAACGTCTGAATCCCAGCGTTACACCTCCGGTTATAAAGAGGATCGAACTGACCGGTTCAGGTACCACTGGGGCCTGTGGTGTAGGTAACAACTGCTGATCCTGATACCCTGCGTTGGCCAGCGTGGCTGTATTATAATCAGGGGCATTGGTGCTCGTCAGGAACATGGTATAACTCTCATCACCTGCTTCAACATGACCAGTAGAATAATCCCATAAAATTCCGCCTCCGGGGAAATTGGCCCAGGCATAGTCAGGGCCGTCATCAATGTCGCCTGAACCCAGGCCGAAAATATTGACATAAGTGTCATTTGTATAGCCGACACTCGTCACAGAACTCTCTGCTGATGAAAAAATCTGAAGACTGGTCAAATTTAATGCTGCCTGAGCGTTTATGTCGTGGTCAATCTGGTACACATATAAATACTCTCCTGGATTGATTGACATTGTCGTGGAAGGGGGAAAGGCAAAGGGTAAGCCCTGGTATCCAGTTTCTCCGTCTATCGGATCTCCTGCACCAAAATCATATACCGCAAAATGAACATCAGTTGTCCAGTCAGGAGTGGTGAAAGTGGCCGGGGCAAGGTTTCCGCCAGCGCTGGTAGTACTCCAGTCATCCAGAAGACCCGCGGATGCATTCGAAACCATAAACAACGGAACCAATACAACCGATAATGCTAAAACAAGGAACTTATAACTATCCTTTCTCATGGCATCTCCTCTCTCTTTACAACTTTATAGGTGGGAATTATAAATAAATATTACAAAATCAGCTAATATATTTTTTTGTTATATAATAATTTACTACATTAATATTTTTTTGTCAAGGATTTTTTCTTTAAATATGCGGACTTGCGCAGATATGTGAAAAGGGCGCACCACTCCTTGGAGCTGATGCGCCCTGATGCACTTCTTTTTTTGTTTCCAATTAATTTTTTCAAAATATGTGACAATATAATAACCAA
>CAMYJJ010000196.1 GCA_947258735.1 Thermodesulfovibrionia bacterium
TATTATGATTGCTGATATATTAACAATTGGAGATGAGATTTTGATCGGGCAGGTGACTGATTCAAACTCTGCATTCATTGCTGAAAAGCTGAATCAAATTGGCATTAAAATCAGACAAATACTATCTGTCTCAGATACTGAAGATGCAATTACGGGCGCCCTTAACGATAGCATTGAGCATATTGATTTATTAATAATGACCGGTGGATTAGGTCCAACAAATGATGATATTACCAAGGTTACTCTCTCGAAATACTTCAATTCTTCACTTGCTCGAGATCAGAGGGCTTTAGAAAATATCGAACAGTATCTGAAAAGCCGCGGTATTCCTGCTACTGAAAGAACTCTTACACAGGCCGATGTGCCGGAGAATTGCCAGGTACTCCAAAACTCATATGGAGCCGTGCCCGGTATGCTGTTCAGAAGCAATAATGGCACTGTTGTGATTTCTCTTCCCGGTGTACCCTTCGAAATGAAAGCTATTGTAACCGAAGAGGTTATACCATGGCTAAAATCGAATTTTGCACTTCCGCTCAGACTGCAAAAAACATTCATTATGACAGGTGTCACTGAAGCCTCTGTTGCAGATCGCCTTGAAGATTTTGAAAACAACTTACCTGATAATGCATCACTTGCCTATCTCCCATCTCAAGGCCAATTGCGCATCAGACTTGGTATTACAGGTGAAGAACAAAAGATTGTGGAACAACAGTTTGCCCGGTACTCCTCGCTGCTCGAAAATGCACTGGGTGAAAATGTATTTGGCTATGACAACGATACCCTGGAATCAGTTATTGGAAACCTCTTGACTGAGCACTCCTTTACTCTTAGTACGGCAGAAAGCTGCACCGGCGGAAATATTGCCAGACAAATAGCCAGTGTTCCCGGAGCTTCAGCGTACTTTATTGGCAGTATCGTTGCTTACTCCAACGATATCAAGAAGAACATACTGGGAGTCGGCAACGAAGCATTATTTCAGTATGGTGCGGTAAGCAAAGAGGTTGTGATGCAGATGGCACAAGGAGTGAAGAAACTGATGAAGACTGATTTTGCGATAGCGGTATCCGGCATTGCAGGTCCAACGGGAGGAACAGACGAGAAACCTGTGGGCACGGTCTGGATTGCAATTGCAACTCCCAAGTCCACGAAAGCATCCAAATACTGGTTTGGAAAACACAGAGGCAGAACAGTGGTTCGCACCACTCTGGAAGCGCTTAATTTTCTTAGAATTGAAATTGAGAGGATTGTTAACAGGACTGTTGAATAAAGATTGTTAATATAAATTGATTTGTCGTACTTTGCGATTTGACAGGGCATTATCTTTCAGGGAAATCTGAAGAATGGAGACCTAACACCACCCACAGCGAGGTATTATTCACTGTCTTCTTAATAATGTTCTCCAGGCTCTGATCTGCCAGGTCAGTCCCTTCGACCAGTTTGTTTACATTTGTCACATAAGTGCTGTGATGCTTTCCGTAATGGAACTGTATTGTATTTTCACTGATGTGCGGTGCTAAGGCATCTGTTGCATAGGGCAAATCGGGTAATGTGATAGCCACGGTTCCTCCTTCTTGTAATGAAACATTGAATGATTGTTTTCAACTTTTGGATTGTTACCGCATATTGCTTTATATATCATGCAGTGGGTGAAATAGCAACTTTTTCTCGCTTCACGTATCAGTAAATCCCAGGCAAATGAAAAAGCATTGCGGTCTCAACCAAAGGTGATGGTCATATGGATGAAATCAGTCGAGGACTTGTCGGTGTAAGTGCTCTTTCCGTCGCAGATACCGGAGGTCCGACTGATGAATGCTCTTACTCATTTACTTCTACCGGAGTTGTAAACCCCTCGGGTTTAACGGCAAGAACAGAGCAATCAACACGGTAAAGGATTTTTTCGGCTGTATTCCCTATAAATAACCCGGGAATTCCCGTTCTGCTTACCGTCCCCATAACAATGAGATCTACATCTCTTTCTTTTGCCAGTCTCGGAATCTGCGAACCTGCTTCACCCTCCAGGAGATGCACTTGGTTTTCCGGATGATCAGGCACATACTTTTCTAACAGTTTTTCGAACCATGATTTGTGCATAGTTCTTACTTCGTCAGATATCTCATCCCTTGCCTTTTTGGGGATCAATGCACTTCTTATGAGGAACTCCCATACATGTACAATATGCAGCTCGCTCTCCTGCATCTTAGCAAGAGATGAAGCCATTTCGAGAATCTTCCTGTTCAGGGATGTTTTTTCTTTGTCTTCCGGATCAGGATCAACTGCCGCAAGAATTCTGCGAAAAGAGACACCTGAAGACGGCTTAATGGCCCATACGGCACAGGGGCCCTTGCGCATTAAGTGCATTGTTGTCGTACCGAAAAGCAGGTCCTTGAACTCGTTTCTGCCCTCAGGTGTAACAATGACAAGGTCATGACCCTGTCTGATCACCTCACGGATTATTGCAAGAAAGGGTATTCCCGCAAGAATTCTGATTGATGCTTCAACTCCTTCATTCTGGAATGGCCTCAATGAACGCTCCAGATGTTCTCTTTTTTCATGAACGAGAAGGTCGTGGATATTTATGTTTTTGACCGACTCAGGAAGGAGCGGCTGGTAGCTTGATGTCTCTTGCACAACATCAATGATTGTAAGATGTGCGCTGTTATTTTTTGCCAATGAAAAAGCGCATGACAGCGCAGCCGGATTTATTATCTCGCTGTCAACGACAAGTAGTATATTCTTGAAGCGCTTCACTATTGTCTCCTTTTTTATATTGGTAATAAAAAGAATATCAGCAAATTTCGCTATTAGCAAGCGAAGAATCTGATTTATTAATCTGATTTGTCTGCATTTGTTTACTCATTCGTCTTCATCAATTTAAGTACCAGCATAACAACCTCATCGATTGCCCGTAAAAAGATCAGATGGATAGTCATGGGAGTTTCAGAGTCCTGCCTCTGATTGTTGCTGAGACAATACGTATATGATAATTTGACAGACATCTATTACGTGCTCAATAATATTGATGATCCGGCATAATTTTTCGCAGGAATATATAAATTTGTTTTGTTATTCATAATAACTTTGAAGAAACGAGGTCTTAATCTTCTTGAATATCTATTCAGAAATAGCCGCTATACTGCTTTTAGCAGCATTATCCGGTTTCATAGCAATCCGACTGAGACAACCATTGGTCATGGCTTTTATTGTAGTCGGACTCCTGACCGGACCGTCAGGGCTTGGTCTGGTTACCAGTGCTGACCAGGTCGACCTGCTGGCAAAAATCGGGATAACACTTCTTCTCTTCGTCGTTGGTCTGAAACTTGATACGCATCTTATTCGTTCCACAGGCAGTGTAGCACTGGTAACAGGACTGGGGCAGGTAATTTTCACGTCAATTGTCGGATACTACATTGCACGTGCTCTCGGACTTGAACAATTATCCGCATTGTATGTGGCAGTTGCGCTTACCTTTTCAAGCACGATTATTATCGTAAAGCTCCTGTCAGACAAGCGGGAGATCGATTCTCTCCACGGACGCATTGCTCTCGGTCTGTTGATTGTCCAGGACCTCATTGTTGTAGTAACACTGATAGCATTACCAGCCTTTAGCTCTGATGCTACTGGCAATAAGGATTACCGGTGAAATATGGTGACGCAGAAGATCCGGAGTTTCTTGCGTCAGTTCGTTTGCCAAATTCGGGCTGGGTAGTCAGTACAGCGCATGAGCGCTCTGTCAATCTGGCACTTATTTCTGCACTGAATCATTATAAATTTGGAGGCAAAGTTGCTGTTCGTGCAAGCAGTTTAAAAGATGTGGAAGCTCTTTCCCGTGCTGGAGTGGATTTAGTGCTCTTACCTTATGTTGACGGAGCTCAAAAAGCTGTCGAAACGATATCCCAGTCTCATGAAAGGAAACAATAATATGCTTGAGTACGTGAAAAAATTTGAACGGGTCATCATTATGTCATTAATCGTGATGATGGCAGCAGTGGTGTTTCTCTCTGCCCTGGAACTGGGATGGATAATCATTAAGGATATGATTACACCACCCATTGTACTGCTTGAGATAGAAGAGCTCCTTGAGATATTCGGGATTTTCCTGTTAGTACTGATCGGCATAGAGCTGCTTGAAATGATTAAAGTGTATCTCGTAGATAATGTTGTCCATGTCGAAGTAGTGTTCATGGTTGCCCTTATAGCTGTCGGAAGAAAAGTTGTGGTTCTTGATGTAAAAGATCTCCCCAGTCTTACTCTGATAGGGATAGCTGCAATTATCCTTGCACTGTCTATCGGATACTATTTGGTCAAGAGAAAGCTACATGATCGTTCCGGGGATTCTTGAAATACCTCATAAATTAATGTCAGCGGACCTATGAAATACGGTACGTATAAACCCATGCGAATTTATCTGAAAACGACCGTCTCGGCGGATTTTCAAAGTGTTATCAACAATTATGACCGGAAGTTGTTTGATGCTCTCAAACCGCCGCTCATGCCGCTCAAGCTCATCCGCTATGATGGTGAAAAAACAGGGGATGAAATCCATCTTGCACTGGGCTTTGGTCAAAAATGGATCAGTGTTATAACCGATAACGGTGCAACTGAAAAAGAATGGTTTTTTGTGGATGAAGGAAAAGTGCTGCCGTGGCCTCTCCGGTACTGGAAGCATAAACATAAAGTTCTGAAGACAGATAATGAGATAACAACGCTCATTGACGATATCTCATTCGGTACGGGCTCTTCCTTGCTTGATACCTTCATCTATCCCTTTTTATACCTTCAGTTTGCCATGCGCAAACCGGCATATAAGAAGTTTTTTGGGAATATACATGTCGTCGGATAAGTTTCAGGCAGTTACATAAAATATTTTTGGAATGTCCTGAGTCATAGTACTTTTGATGAACTTGATTTCAGCCTGGCAGTACCACCGACGACCAGTGCGGCACTGATGAGTACCAGATTTTTAATAATATATTGACCTTCCAGGGTCAAGCCGTATGGGAATTCCGTGAAGCATACTTCTGGAAGCAACACGAGGGGAAGAAAGGTGCCGGGCATCTGAAGAAAAAGCAAAAACAGGGAAATCCGGATCAACGGCCTGATCAGTATGAAGACCCCGATGAGCACTTCCCACCACCCTAAAATTGGAACGAAGTACTCAGGAGGAAACCAGTATACAGTATTTTTCACTAACTCTTCAGCAGGGCTCAAACCGAGAGGTTTAAGTATTCCGAACCAGATAAATATGATTGCGATCGATACCCTGAGGAGCAGAATCCCATATTTATCCATGAACGAGGCTATCCTGAAGTCAATTTCGTCAAAACGCATGTTTTTCATCATTGAAGTTTTACAGCAGAGTTGAATGACAAGTATTCCGAAATCATATAAACGGGCCTCGAATTAATTTGCATATCTCATAACACTACAAGCTGAAAAAGCACGCTGTGGAACTCGTGCACTCTCTCATGGTTATACAATTTACTAACTCTTTTCTGATATAAGTTCACGGACATGCCTTCGAATGTCATTGATATTCATAGGTTTTTTCAAAAATCTTATGCTGTTTTCAGT
>CAMYJJ010000197.1 GCA_947258735.1 Thermodesulfovibrionia bacterium
AGGACTGCGTGCTCCTGTGAGCATACATTTTTTATATGATCTTGTCGCTCTTGTTTATCTGATGTATTTTGTGAAGGCGGAGGAAGGTGAGGGTGGCTCATCCGGCTAAACCCTGTTGTCATTCAGATGATGTTCGTCATTCCGGAGTCTGTAGCGAGTCGTTGCCTTTTCTCGTCACCTGTTACTCATCACTCGTCACTGTCTCCTAATAATACGGCCAGTAATAATACGGATATGACGGAAAATAGTTCCGGTAACGGAAGAATATGGGAGGATAGTATTCAGGATAAAAATAATACTCCCTGTCGCTGGTTTCTTCCCAGAGATGTATTTCCCGGATCTCAAAAAGAGGAAAGCTGTATTCCATCTTGCCGATCATTCCCTTGCGTGTCCCGTTAAATGTACCTGCTATCGTTACCTCTCTTTTTTCCGTAAAGATAAGGGGGTCAAGAAATTCATCCCCCTTATACAGTGCAAGGAACCTCCAGTTTGACGGCGCGCTGTCTTTCAGATAGCCCCTTGAATTTACCGGAACATACAGGGCCTCAATTAAGGAGCCCTCTTCGGTAACGGTTGTTTTAGCGATAATACCGCCAAGGATGTAGAGCTTGCCCATATATTGTGCTGGTTCCTGCCTCAGGCTGGAGGGATTAATATCAAATGAACCGCTTTTGATCATATCCTTCTGCAGGACAGGCGTGCATGAAGTGAGTAACAACAGCGAAGCCAGGATGGTAAGATATGATTTTTTTATAAAAGATATCATCTGTTTCCTCTCTATACATGTAGTATATCAAAATATACGGACTACTCCAAGGAAAAACAGTGACGAGTGATGAGTAACGAGTAATGAGAAACTAACAACCTATCACCCATAACCCATAACCCATGACCGTCTTTTAAAATTCTTTGAAGACTTTGGCCAGTGATTCGCCGGCTACATGTATTTTCCATTCATTGAGGTAGCCGAAGGGTGTTTCAGTTATGGAGAAACCTGAGCCGGTCAGTCTGGTTTTTGCATCCTCGATAAGTGCGTTTGAGAAATCAGGGGGTGCCTTGGACATGGATAAATGATTGAACGAGTGGATAACAAGCCGTTTTGTTTTAAATTTACCTGAAAGCCATTTAATATTTTTTACCAGTTTGGTCAAAACGCTGCTTGTTTTTTCCTGATCTTCAGCCTCAACATGGTAAAAGACCACAATGGCGTTTTCTGTTTTCTCTTCAATGTCCCTGTCCTGCACATCATCAAGCACCTTTTGAAAGGTTTTGAACCAGAACTCCGGGGCATAAAACATTAAGATTTTCATTTTATTTTATCTTCCGGTTTAATATTCCATGTCTTGCCATATTCGTCATACCCGTGAACCTGCCTTCCGGTCGGCGGGAGCGGGTATCCAGATATGTAGAGTGCTGCGTGTTTCTGGATTCCCGACTAACAGACCTCGGGAATGACCGATGTTGATACCCGTGGTGAGAGTCCTCTTATTGAAATTGTAGCAGATTGTAAAAATTATGTTGCACATGCTTTTCATAATAACTTTTATGCATCTTCTGATATACTATTTAAAAGATTTAAACAGGGGAGGACTTATGGAAAATAGACGTTCTGAAAGAATAAATGATAACCTCGATGCAGAGATCATTGCCGGAGGAGTAAGTTATCCCGGGATCATCATGAATTTTTCTGAAGCAGGTCTCTATATGGTAACTGCCACTGCCAACAGCATTGTAGACATCTCTCCTTCCTCTACTGTTGAGTTGAAATGTACGCTTCCCGACGGAATAGCGCTGAACATGGATTGCGAGGTCAAGTGGTTCCAGACGAAAACGTCTCCCCACGGCGTGTCCTTCAGCATGGGAATGGAAATCAAATCTCCCCCTGAAGAATACGAAAATTTCATTCATAACATACAGTAACCCAGTATTGATAGTCTGTCGAATGTATGATTCAGGAAATTCAGATTTCCTTTTTAACCATGGACAAGTACTTTATCGATAAGGGCAGCAGGGCAGAAAAGCATGTTTCCGGCAGCAAGGGCAGTAAGCAGGTGAATTTCCCTCTCTGTCTCGCGATTCAGTATGGTGATAATGCCCCTGTAGACTGTCCTGATTTTCTGTTAAACTCCAGTCAGGGAAAACTGTTTGTTGAGACCGAAACCCCTATCGAAGCAAATACAAAAGTAAAGCTCCATTTTTATATTCCACCTGAAACAAAACTGCTTGCAGAGTTTAAAGGTAAAGTCATTGATCAGCGAAAGGTGAATAACGTCAAAGGCAACCTGATCAAAATATCTGACTTTTTTCATACAAAACTCCACAAACTCGAAGGCTACCTCGAAGAAAAAAACCACTTGATAGATAAGAAGATATAAGGGGTCAGGCCCCGACATTGGACAAGTAAAATTGTTTTTGCGCAACATAACCGCAACATAGTATTGACAGGTTGTAAAATCTTCAGGTAATATCTTTTTTTAATTCGTGAATCACACAGGGGACAACATGGCAAGACCATTACGTATCGAATATGAAGGAGCAGTGTATCATGTTACTGCGAGGGGCAATGAGCGCAAAGATATATTTTTTTCTAAAATTGACTACGACAGATTCCTGCATTATCTAAAAGAAGCAAAAAAGAAATATAATATACAACTTCATTGCTTTGCTCTAATGAGCAATCATTATCACTTGATTATCGAAACACCCGAGGGTAATCTCAGCAGGGTAATGCACTACATCAACGGTTCGTATACTACGTATATCAATGTTAAGAAACAACGAAGCGGGCATTTATTTCAGGGACGTTATAAATCAATCCTGGTAGATAGGGATACGTATTTATTGGAACTTAGCCGGTATATTCATTTGAATCCTGTCAGAGCAGGTATGGTAGAAAAGCCGGAGAATTATAAACACAGTAGCTACCCGGCATATATCAAAAAAAGAAACAGGGACTTATTGACAAAGGAACTCGTGCTGGGGCTAATAAAACGTCGGAATAGTGATGCAAGGATGGCTTATCGTATTTTTGTCGAGAGTGCACTCGGGCAAGAAATTAATAATCCAATGGAAAATGCATACGGAGGAGTGATACTTGGTCGTGCTCGATTTATAAAAGATGTTTTAGGACGAGTTAAACATGAGTATCTAAGAAAAGAAACCGTAGCAAACAGAAAAAAATTAAGGGCATCTTCTGGAATTGAGGAGGTGCTGGAGACCGTGTTAACTTATTACAATGTTAGCTTACATGATATTAAAACAAATAAATTAACAGAGCAAAAAAAGACAGCAATTTATTTAATGAAAGAGAGAACTGGGGCGTCTAACAGGGAAATAGGGAACATCTTTGCTGGGATGAGTGCTTCGGCAGTTGGCAAATCATACCAGAGATTTAAACGTGAAATTACAAAGAACGGGAAGCTCAGGCGTAATATTTTGACAATTAATAAACATTTGTCCTCTGTCGGGGGCTGACCCCTTCCTTTTCACTAGAACTTGATCAGTTGAGGTGCCCGGGGGCAGGGGATGACGTCGCGGATGTTGGACATGCCGGTTATATACTGTACAAATCGTTCAAACCCGAGGCCGAACCCGGCATGCGGGGCTGAGCCGTATCTTCTGAGATCAAGATACCATTGCATGCTTTCAGACGGAATGTCTGCATCACTCATTCTTTTTTCAAGGACTTCAAGTCTTTCTTCTCTCTGGCTGCCGCCTATTATTTCTCCGATCCCGGGAGCAAGCACGTCCATGGCGGCAACGGTCTTTCCATCATCATTGAGCCGCATGTAAAAGGCCTTTATCTCTTTCGGATAGTCAGTTACGACAACCGGACCTTTAAAAACCTTATCAGTAAGGTACTTCTCATGTTCCGACTGCAGGTCATGCCCCCATTCGACAGGGAATTCAAATCTGGTTTTCTTTGCCTTTTTCAGCTCTTCTATGGCCTGTGTATATGAAATACGGGTAAAGGGCTTTTCCGAGAGGCCCTTCAACTCATCTATTGAGGTGTTCTTATAAAACTTCTGAAAAAAGGCGATCTCCTTTTCACACTTTTCAAGGACCTGCTTGCACAGAAACTGAATAAACTCTTCTGCCAGTTGTATATCATCACTGAGGTCAGCAAAGGCCATTTCAGGCTCTATCATCCAGAACTCTGACAGGTGTCTTGATGTGTTTGAATTCTCGGCCCTGAACGTCGGTCCGAATGTATAGACATCACCAAGGGACATTGCGAGAAATTCTGCCTCAAGCTGACCGCTCACGGTAAGAAAGGCCCGCTTTCCAAAAAAATCCTGATTGAAATCAATATCACCGTTTTCCTGTTTTGGCATTTTATTGAAATTCAGACTGGAAACAGTGAACAGGTCTCCGGCACCCTCGCAGTCGCTGGCCGTAATGATCGGGGTATGCACCCATAAAAATCCCCTGCTTTGAAAAAACTCATGCACTGCGTCTGACAAGACATTACGGACCCTGAACAGGGCGCCGAAGGTATTTGTCCTTGGCCTGAGGTGCCCTATCTCGCGAAGGAATTCCAGGGAATGCCCTTTTTTCTGCAGAGGATACTTCTCTGCATCGGCATTTCCAAAAACATGGATTTCGTTCACTTCAAGTTCGCAGCTCTGCCCTTTCCCGGGAGAGTCTTTAATGACACCATCAGCCCTGATTGCAGCGCCGGTATTGAATGAGTGCAGTTTCTTAAAGGCATCTGAACTCTCAGGAACAAGCAGCTGCAACGTATCCTGGGAGGAACCGTCATTCAATGCCACAAAGGCCACCCCCTTGGACTCGCGTTTAGATCTTACCCAGCCGCATACGGTTACGGTCTTTCCCATATGATTTTCAGTGAGTATGCTGATAATTCGTGTCCTGTTCATTAACTCCTCCATATGAAAATTTAATCATATCTATAATACATTACGAAATGAATCACGTCTATTATTGCAGTGCCGATTTACGGGTCTAACATCCGGATTTCATTGTTATTTTATACGTATTACCCCCTGTGGTCTCAGCCGCAGTTCCAATCTTCAGTCATTCCGGTCGGAGCCACTCTCGTCCGATACGGCTAAACTCAGACTCGCATCGAGAATCTTTCCGAAAGGATTCCCGTGCAGTTTGTTTTTTGTGTATGAAGGACACATGGAATGGATCTTTCTCAAGAACTGAGTCAATACATTCGTATATATATGTACTGACATATAGTGTTATATAGGAGCATGTTAGTTGTTGTACTTAAATAAATATATACGAGAGTTGCGTTTGGTGCAGATTAAACATGGACAGTAATAACGAATTATCGGCAGCACAAAATATTGTTAACACACTACCCCGATCCATAAAAATGATGAGGCTATATGAAAGCAATAACCCGATGTACGTTAAATCAGTTGAAGAGTGTTATGAACGATTTAAGGACTATTTTCAATACAACGACAGGTTTGATATTCAATTCAGGCAAAATGATATTTTCTATGATTCTGAATCGGTCTATAGCAGTACAGACCGGCATGATAATCTTGCCTTTCTTTTCTTTAAGGATGGAATAAAAG
>CAMYJJ010000198.1 GCA_947258735.1 Thermodesulfovibrionia bacterium
GACCAAAAAGGGCGAATACATTGCCTGTCTGAAAAAAGACTGCGGTTATAAGGAAGAGATAGAAGAAAATACAGGCGAGCACGCGCCAGAGGACTGATCCTGCCATATAAGTTGTTCCAACACTTCCAGGTTTACTTCATTAAGTAAGTAGCTCAATATTGCTCAACAATTGTTAACAGATTATTCACGTCGATCCTGATCCACAGTTGAACAACCAATGAACAACCAATGAACAACCGTTGAACCACCGTTGAACCACTGTTGAACCACTGTGAAACTATCATTAAACTACTGTTGTACAAAAATTTTATTTTGCCAAACTGTTTATCTATATTGTAATCTTCTTTAGTCATGGATAATCATACATACAGGGTGCTTGAATTCCATAAAATTCTGGAGATGGCATCTGTCTTTGCTGCTACTGAACCCGGCAGGGAACTTATTAATGCAATAAGACCCCTCCCTGATAGTGGGATTATAAAGACACAGATCACCCTTATTTCCGAATGCAGGCAGGTCCTGTCTAAGGGACGTCAGCTCGGGATTGAGCGGTTTGATAATGTATTGGCTTTATTAAAGAAGCTGAGACCTGCGGATTCTATTCTTGAACCTGCTGAATTCAGGTCCTTTCTTCCTCTGTTTTATTCTGCGTTTAACCTGAACATATTAAGCGGCAGTTCTGATGTTCCGGGGCTGGGAGAGATTGCATCCGGACTCACGACACATGCTGAGATAAAAAATGCAATAGAAAGATCCATTGACAGGGAAAGTAACATAACTGACAATGCATCACCAGAACTCTCCCATATCAGACAGAAAATAAAGGCCTGTGAAAGCAGGATCAAGACAGTGCTTGACAGTATTCTTAAACAGAAAGACCTTGAGCCCCATCTGCAGGACAATTATCTGGCCGAAAGGAACAACAGGTGGGTCATTCCGGTCAAGACTGATTCAAAAGGCAGCGTGCCGGGCGTAGTGCATGATATATCCAACACCGGGGAAACCGTCTATATCGAGCCCTATGCAATCCAGGTCATCGGTAATGAGCTTGAGTCATTAAGGGCAGAGGAAAAGCTGGAGATGTACAGAATATTACAAAAACTGGCCGGTCTGTTGAGAGAACATCTGGAGACGATCAAAAGTGATTATCATATCATTGCCCGTGTGGATGCACTGAATGCTTTGGCAGGGTTTGCAGAGAAACTGGATATGTCCCCTCCTGAAATCAATAATCAGGCATACATACACATAGTGGCAGGAAGACACCCTCTCCTCTGGAAGACGCTTGATAAAGAAAAACGCAGGGAAACGCTTATCCCGCTGGATCTGGAAATTGGCAGACACCACTCATGCATGGTCATAACCGGTTCCAATGCCGGCGGCAAGACAGTTGCACTGAAGACGATAGGCATACTGACAATGATGGCCCTTTCCGGAATGCATATACCTGCAGGTTCGGGTTCATCAATACCGTTTCTCAACAGGGTCTTTGCAGACATTGGCGATGATCAGTCGATAGAACAGAACCTCTCCACCTTTTCTGCCCATGTCACCCGTATTTCAGAAATCCTGAGGAACAGCGATTCAGGGTCCCTGGTCATCTTTGATGAACTTGGCACTGGGACAGACCCTGAGCAGGGAGGCGCCTTATCCTGTTCAATTTTAAGAAAACTGAAAGAAAAGGGGATTCTTACGATTGTGTCAACACATCTCGGTATGCTCAAGGCCTTTGCCCATTCAGAAGACGGGATGATAAACAGCTCAATGGAAATGCGGGAATCAACTGATAACGGTGTTACATCATACAGACCGACATACAGGCTTTCCGTTGGTGAGCCCGGGACATCACATGCCCTGGAAATTGCAGAGTCACTTGGATTGCAGAGTGAGATTATTACAGAAGCGCGGAATTTTTTAAAAGGAGAGGGCGCTGAGATTGAGTCGCTTATTGCTGACCTGAATAAGAAAAACATGGAGATAGATAAAAGGCTTGCAGAGACAGAAAAACTTAAACATGAAGCGGCAGCATTGAGATCATCACTCGATGAAGAGGTTAAGAAGATCGAATTTGTAAAACAGCAGTCAATGGCAGACACGCTTTCTGAAGCTGAGGAAATTATAAGGGAGACAAAGAGAGAAGCTGCTGAAATGATAGATAAGGTGAAAAAGGCAGATATTACAGAAAAAAGAAGAATACTGAAAGAGCTTGATAAAAAGCAGAGTGAACTTAAAAAACAAAAACAGGAGTTCGCACCTGAAAAGCTTTCAGTTATCAGGGAAGCTAAAGAGGGCCGGCATGTATTTATCAACTCTCTCAGGACACATGGTGTAATCATGTCATGTAATGAGAAAACAGGTAAATGCAAAGTAATGGTTAATGAAAAAGAGGTTATGATACCGTTATCAGGGTTATCAGAGGCAATGTCTGATCATGGGAAAAAGACCGATGCAGGCGTGTCGCGATACGCCCCTGCAATGGGGGATCCAGGTGTTTCCAATGAGATCAATGTAATCGGTCAGAGGGTTGATCCTGCGCTTTCCATGATTGAGAGGTATCTAAATGATGCGTCGCTTGCCGGACTTAAGCAGGTGAAAATTATCCATGGAATCGGAATGGGTATCCTTGCTGCTGCGATACGTGAATTTTTGATGGAACATCCATTAGTGGAGGAGTTTAGAAAAGGGCATGAAGAGGAAGGTTCTGATGCTGTTACAATAGTTACATTGTAATTGCAGATTCCTGTGTAAAAAATCCTATCTTAGTGTTAAAAAAACCAGTGATTCGATGTGGTATGTCTGAGGAAAAAAATCTACTAACCTGACTGATTCAATATCATACTTTTCAGCAAGCATTTTCAGGTCTCTCGCAAGTGTAGTCGGGTTACATGATATGTAAACAATCCTCTCCGGCATCATTGACAGGAGATTGTTAATCACCTTGCTTTTCAGTCCTGTCCGGGGAGGGTCTGTTATCACGATATCAAACTGATCATCAGTCATATAATCTTCAGCAGAGGACGTTATAAAGGTGAAATTTTTTATTTCATTCATGGCAATACTTCGTTTACCGTTTTCTATTGAAGGTTTGCTCTCTTCAATGGCCACCACTCTGTCAGCTTCTGCCAAAGGCAAAGAAAAATTTCCAGAACCTGCATAGAGGTCCAAAATATCCTTATCTGACAGGGGAGCTAAAGCATGTTTAATGTGATCAATTAATTGGACGTTAAGTGTCCAGTTGCTCTGGAAAAAGCACGACGGCGAGACAGAGTATTGTATTCCTGCAAGATCCAGAGTCGTATAGGTAGTGCCGTACCCAAAGCGCTCCCTGTTTTCATTCTCCATGATAAGACCTGAAAACCCGGCTTCAATAAACTGTACAGCCAATTGTTCAAGGTCCGGGGATGATTCCTGTCCGGCTGATAACTTAATCAGAGCAATAGTACTATCTCCCGAAATAAGGTGAAGTTCCGTGATTGTTTTGTTAAGACTGATGATGTCTCTTGCCTTTTGATAGTATGGATTGATTTTGTGATCCATCAGGGGGCAACTCTCTATATTTACCACTATATGTGTTTTTCCCATGAAAAAACCGATGTTATTTCCTGAGATTTTAAACTGAGCTCTCAATCTGTAATTCCAGGGTGAATCAGAAATGAGCGGATCTGATAATTGAGTGTCAATTTTTCCGATTCGTTTCAGACAATCAGAAAGGATATCCTGCTTTAACGTTACCTGCAGGTCATAGGGAATGTGCTGCAGATGACATCCGCCGCAGTTGCCGAAATATTCACATTCAGGAGTGATTCTTTCAGGAGATGGTTCAAGCAGTTTTAAAACAGAAACCGAGAGGTAATCCTTCTTTTCCTTCTCAATAACAGCTTCCACAGATTCACCGGGAATAAATGCTCCATTAACGAGAACCACTTTCCCCTGATGTCTACTGATTGAGATACCACCATATGCGGGACGCTCTATCCGCAGCGTTAACGTTGGTTTGCTTTTTGGATTCATCAACGTTATATTAACGCATTTAGAAGGAAAAGAAGTGACAGGTGACAGTGACAGGTGAAAAGTGACAAGTAACAAGTAACAAGTAATGAGTAATGAGTAACTGAAAACTAAGAACCAAAAACCAAGAATTGAAATTGGGAGGTAATATGAAAAGAGTTACGAGATATTTTTTTGAGGGACTGCTTGTTCTTGTCCCTTTGGTGGCAACGATATATGTTGTCTATGTGATCTTTACCAAGGTTGATAATATATTTAGATTCAGTGTGCCCGGCATGGGATTTCTTGTAACGATTTTGACGATTACCATAATCGGTTTTATATCATCAAATTTTATAACAAAGAAATTGCTGGGTCTTGTTGAAACAATATTTGCACGGCTGCCATTTGTAAAAATGATCTATTCATCAGTCAAGGACCTGATAGGGGCATTTGTAGGTGACAAAAAGAGTTTTGATAAACCGGTCCTTGTCACTCTTTCTCCCGGCAGTAATATCCAGGCAATCGGTTTTGTCACAAAAGAGAGCCTTGATAATATTGGATGTTCTGACAAGGTAGCTGTTTATTTGCCGCAATCTTACAACTTTGCCGGTAACCTGCTGGTCGTACCAAGGGACCAGGTTACCCCCATATCTGCAGAAAGCGGTGATATTATGGCATTTATTGTATCGGGTGGAGTTTCAGCCTGAAATTACATTGGAGGAGGATGGTTTCAGCTGCATAACGGTATATGCATTCAGGGGATACAGGCATAAGAAAATCATATCTCTGTATTAAAATTAAATCTATTGACAACATGGAGTTTTACTGCTAAATAATAGAAGGAGGATGTTGATATTGAATGTTAAAAGGATATCCCACCCAAAAAAGAGCCCAATCTTTTAACTTCAGCCATGTCCCCTATCAACATCCTCCGCCTCTTTCTCTTCCGGCCTGATTATTCCTGAATACAGTGGATGAGACAATGAATGCCCTCAATTATTGATATTCCTGACTGATTCGTCAGAATGCCGTAATTGACTTGTCCCCCATATACCTATTTATAATTGATTACACATGTCCGAATTTGAATTTATATTAAAAGCAGACCTGTTTCGAAAAGGTCTTACCGAGCAGAAGGCCGTGCTGAATGACTTCTGGAAAAAAGGATCGGACATACTGGAAGGTTCAGGAATACATCTAAAGCCGCTCCCGAAAAAATGGTTTTCACTTAGGCGCAACTATTTTTCCGTGTTGTTTATAGTTGTGTTTTTTGTCCTGAAGATTCCTAAACCCCGTTTCAGGTTTTATGCGAGACTGGACCACTGTCTCAGGACATGGGTGACAGCATGTGATAACCTGCTTGATGATGAACTGAAAGAGCTGATTTTAACAGACTTGCCTGAAGATGCGAGGATATTTAAATCTGTTCATACGATCATGGTTGCTGACAGGATATTTTTTTCTTTTATGATGGATGCTGTCAGGGAAGGGACAATAACTGAACAGGAAATGCAGATGCTGCTCGGTCT
>CAMYJJ010000199.1 GCA_947258735.1 Thermodesulfovibrionia bacterium
TCCGAGTAACTTTGCGATTTTTTTTCCTCTGTCTGTTGCCTTCCCCCGGGTTACCTGTATGGTGCTGACAAGTTCTGCCACCAATATGGTCATAAAGCCCATGTAGCTTGATGAAGATATGAAGAACATCGAGCTTTCATTTCTGAGAAGAAAGGGGATTTTCATTGCCCGGAAGGGGTTCCCTACGTCCATCATAACGCAGCCCATGGCAGCAAAAATGCTCATCAGGCCGATAAGAATTGCACGTGTCCCAACCGGATGGTAGTCATCGCGACCAAACCCGTGAATTAAAAGACCGACCATGGTCGCTCCCGCACTCAGGCCGATAAAAAAAGCCAGGCCAGATATGAATACACCCCATGGAACCATGTCACTCATATTGCTATGGTGATGTCCTTCAGCAAGAGCGGTAATTGACCCCCCCAGTCCCAGAGCGCCTATAATCAGCAAAATTAAACAGTAAACATAAAATTTCCTGCTCGCGCCTGCTAAGCTATCTCTGACGTGACTTATTGCGTCTTTAACAATATTCATCGCTTTAATCCTCTGATATCCGGAGAGATCGGAATTGGTTTAAACCACCGCATGGGTTTCTCTTTTGGCCGGGTCAGATACCATATCTGGGGACCGGTATTCAGTCCCACCTTGAGACGGAAATATCTCTCACTCGCAATTAATTTTGAAACCGCACTGTCGGGGTCATTGAGGTTTCCAAACGTCCGTGCCTTGTTCGGACAGGCCTCTACACATCTTGTGGTCCTTCCCCGTCTCGTCCGGTGCACGCAGAAGGTACATTTTTCAACCACACCATCAGTGCGTATGGGAACCAGGGGGTTTACCTTATCAGCAGGTATCTCAGGTTTTGACCAGTTGAACCTTCGTGCATTGTACGGGCAGGCAGCCATGCAGTATCTGCATCCGATGCACTTGTTGTAGTCCATCATGACTATGCCATCAGGACTTTTGAATGTCGCTTTCGTTGGGCAGACTTTTGTACACGGCGGATCATCGCAGTGGTTACACTGGACCGGCATATACATCCTGTCTTTACGCAATTTCGTGTACAGGAGGCCATTGCCATTTGTATGACCTTTTACCGGCAGCTTTTCATCTATTACCTGGCCGGGTTTGTATCTGGTTTCCAAGACCATTATATATGGAGGATTAATTGCGTCCGGCACATTGTTCTCCAGTTTACAGGCATAAGAGCATCGTCTGCATCCGATGCACAGGCCCAGATCTATTACCATTGCGAATTTTGCTCCGGAGATCGGAAGAGGTGTTTCTACTTCTCTTCCGATGGTACCCTTTATACCCTGTGATATCTTTTCTACTATTCCTTCAAACAATCCCGCAGAAGCCTGTACCTGCCGGGGGATAAGAACGCCGGCTCCGGCAACTACAGCAAGTTTGATCATCTGTCTACGATCAAATATACTCATAAATAAGTATCAGATTAATAAGTAGTAAATAATGAGATCCGGATTGTTTTTTTTAAAAGACTATTTCTCTAATTAGCAATTTGAGTGCCCGCATTCCGATTCAGAGTCATTGCAGCTGAGTATCTCAATAGATCAATACGTTATAAAAGAGTTGGTGTCATCTGTAGTTTTTGAGCTGTTTTTTTTGTTACATATTCGTAACAATACATCATTCTAGCCCCCCACTTGTTTATTGGCTAATTTAATGTTTAATTTCAGAGGACTGGATGATGTTAAGACGTTATTGATTGTTACAATTCGGTAGCATTATGAGGAAAGAAAAAACCTGGCGTTCAGCATGGCTATGAGATGATATAATGTGGCTGAACGCAGGGGATTAATAGTCTGCTGCCATGCGCTGCATGTTTTTTTGAAATATTCATTTCAGCATCCTTTTATTTATATTGTCAATCAATTAAATTAGAAACAGTCTGTTGGTTTCTTGATTCTTTTCGCACGACATATAAACACGGCTTCTGTTAACAGGCTGCATGCATCAACACATTTACAGAATTTACATTTTCTATCTTTCTTATTCAGTAAACATTCAAGCATGTCAGAGATTGAATTATGAATTTCAGCTTTAATAGATGCATCATCCTTAATATCTTCCAATTCAGGCATATCTGCTCCTTATTCAAAGGTTTGTATAGGTATACAAAAAAGTTCATTATGATATATCAATATCATACGACTTGATCTTCTCCCACAGAGTCTTCCTGCTTATATCCAGGATTTCAGCGGTCTTTCTCCTGTTCCCATTTGTTGATTTAAGAATTTTTATGATATGTTCTCTCTCTGCTTCAGCCGTAACTTCGTACAGGGGTGGAAGAGGGGGGGTATCTTTATGAATTGTCACCGCTGTGATACTCCTTTCCCTGCGTTATATGACTTCAATACACATCACCATGAAGGCCCGGGTTATCTCACTGTTTGTTGAAACAGGTTAATCTCTGCCCCGAATACTCCTTCTGCAGCACTGTTTACAGTGCGGTAAGCCTGACTGCTATTTCTTTTGAATGCCATGCAATGCTTTTAATTGCATCAAGCATCCCCAAATATGCGGATGAAGCCGAGGCATTACATATTCCTTTGATCAGACGGTCCTCATGCAAGGTGGCGTAATCAAGAGCCATTTTACTGATCCCTATTTGAGACTCCTCGATATATATAGCGAGGAATGCATTTCTGGCGAGTATGATGTCTGCTGCCGGCGCCATAATTTCAATCAGCCGCTGAATCAGAAATATAGACTCTCTTATGGCCTTATCAGAGAAAAGGATATTTTCATCGATCTTTTTTCCAATATGTACTGTAAGCTGTTCGACGCCGTTCACAATATTCATCACATTACCGGGAATTGGACGATACGGCATCCAGTCAGGATTATCCGTAAGATAAGCCACTGCATCATTGCCAAAGAAGTCGCCCTGTTTTCTGATGAGGCTGATATTCCTTCTGCCTTCCTGGAGAAGTTTTGAATTATGATAAATGAATGCATTCTGTAATATGGATATACTCTCCCTTGCGCCATCCATCATCTCATACAGCGTTATCAATTCCTTATTAAGCTTTTTGTCTTTTTGTTGTAATTCGGTGTTGATCATAGAGTCTCTCCTTTCAATAAAAGAAACTGCAGGCATGGAAATGAAATGTTCAGCCCTTCTTCCTGCAGCAGGATTGTTTATGCATAATGTTCATTTACAAAATTATGTATTGCAAGTTAAATGCCATATGCACTCTGTGAGTTGTAAAAGTGTAAAGGATACATAAAAACAGGAAGTTCCATTAATGTATCCTGATGATCTGGAATTACTGCATTTCAAGCGCTGCTATTCCAATTCTGATCATGTTATCTCCCTATCTCATTGAATCTAAGATAAAATGGTGAGGCAATTCCTGAGAAACAAAGAATGGCTACTTTCAGGTTACAGTTACTGTTTGGTAACGTTGTGCAGGGTAACTGCTTTCAGTACGTGACTTATTTTGAAAAAGGTTTTAAGGGAGGTGGTGTCAAGGGGTCAAGGGGACAGATAAGGGATTTATCAATACATCGGTACTGCACTAATCTGAAAGAATGAACATTCAGGCTGAATCAGGTCTTAATATTGTAGTTTTTTAGTTTCTCCCACAGGTTTTTTCTGCTGATGTTGAGTATGACAGCGGCTTTTGTCCTGTTACCCTTTGTTGCTTTTAATACTTTTATTATGTGTGCCTTCTCTGCCTCTGACGCAACTGCTGAAAGAGTATCCCGGGCAGGTCCTTTTTGCTTCCCCAGAATATGTGACGGGAGAGCATTGAGAGGAATCGTGTCTTTTACTGAAAGTGTTACACATCGTTCCAGAATATTTTCAAGTTCTCTTACATTTCCGGGGAATTCATATTCCAGCAGTGCCTGAATCACGTCAGGGTGCAGTACAGCCTTTCTGCCAGATCTGCAATTATGAATATCAAGAAAATGATCAATAAGGATGGGGATATCATCTCTCCGTTCCCTGAGAGCGGGTATGTGAACAGGAATAACATTCAATCGGTAATAGAGATCTTCCCTGAATCTCCCATTTTTCATGTCCTGTTCCAAGTCCCTGTTCGTAGCCGTAATCACTCTCACATCGACGTTCCGCATCTCTGTCCCTCCCAGTCGTTCGAAAGACCCGTCCTGCAGCACCCTGAGGAGTTTTGCCTGAACAGAAGGCGGCAGGTCACCTATCTCGTCAAGAAAGATTGTTCCTTCATGAGCACGGTCAAATCTGCCCGGCTTTCTCTGGGCTGCCCCTGTAAAGGCCCCTTTTTCATATCCAAAGAGTTCACTTTCAACGAGGTCTTCCGGAAAAGCTGCGCAATTAACCTTTATCAACGGAGCATTCTTGCGTGTACTTTGCTGGTGTATCGCTGTTGCAACCAGTTCTTTACCTGTACCGCTTTCTCCAAGAATAAGAATTGAAGAATTGTTTTTCGATATTTGCTTGATGAGGTCATATATGTTCATCATCTCTTTACTGACACCGACTATATTGGGGTAACCATGGCAGTCAGACCTGTCCTTTCGAATTCCGGCATTTCCCTCTTGCAGTTTCCTGGCCTGAAGGGCTTTCTGTATCACAAGAATGAGCTCTTCCATTGAAAACGGTTTAGTTATGTAATCAAAAGCACCGAGTTTCATCACACTGACTGCAGATTGAATGGAAGCATATGCGGTGATGATGATGACTGTTATGGAAGGATCAATGCCCTTCAATTCCCGTAATATCTCCATCCCGTCCTTTTTGGGCATCTTCAGATCCACCATAACGAGATCAGGCTTTTCCTGTCTGAACAGTTTCAGTGCCTCGGAGGGATTATCAGAGGTTATACAGGTAAAGTGATGTTGATCGAGGATGCGTGAACAGCTATCCAGGAGGTCCTTTTCGTCATCGATTATTAATATCTTTCCACTGCTCATATGTTCGATGTTCTTTCTCTTAGCAGGCTCGACAGTGTATCAATAGAGGTTATTGAAAAACTCTGCTCTTTAAGTAAAATTTTAACCGTATGTCTGTGGAGCGAATAATAACAGAATAAATCTAATGTTTGATGTCGTAGACCTTTGTTTTCTCCCACAGGGTCTTTCTGCTGATGCCCAGAATTTCAGCGGCCTTTGTTTTGTTCCCCCTTGTTGATCTCAATATTTTAATTATATGTTCCTTCTCGGCCTCAGCCGCAGTAGCTGAAAGGGTCGATATGGAAGATACATTTTTCTGGACGTTCACGATATGCGAAGGAAGGTGTTCTATTGTAACAAAATCCCCTGTTGCAAGCGCAACGCACCTCTCTATAATATTTTCCAGTTCCCTTACATTACCGGGAAAATCATAATTTATTAATTCACTGATTGCATCAGCGTCCATTTTGATCCTTTTGCCAAATCTGCAATTATATGTATCCATAAAATGATCAATAAGAAGGGGGATATCGTCCTTCCGTTCCCTGAGCGCAGGCATATATACAGGAATAACATTCAGTCTGTAATAGAGATCTTCC
>CAMYJJ010000200.1 GCA_947258735.1 Thermodesulfovibrionia bacterium
GACTGCCCTGTTTCCCGCCTCATCAGTTGCCCCGATGGTAATGATATTTTTCCCGTCACTGAGTTTTGCAAGGTGACTGAAAAAAATACTTTTGTCAGGACGTTCAGTTATTGATGTATCATTCAGGGTAATTGTTTCAACAGTATTCGCGTCTCTGACCTGTCCTGCTATGTACAGTTTTTCGGTATATACAGTCTGGTTGTCTGATATGTCCTGCAGTTCTATGAGGGGGGGCTGGTTGTCCCTGCTGTGAGCCGGAGAAAATGGGAGCAGGGATATAATGAGAATTAAGAGGATGAAGAGTAAATAATGTGTTTTACCTGTTCCCATTTAATTTACCAATCCTTTCTTCCTGTCATTCCTGCGAAAGCAGGAATCCAGAAATACGGGCCTGGGTTCCGGCCTAAGGACTGCCGGAATGACAGACGTCCTTCATAGCATACCTGCTGGCCATTACATGGCCGGAATGATACTTCAGTCCTTATTGTCATGCCCGAAGTCTGTAATCGGGCATCCAGCCTGGTCCCGGCTTAAGCCAGGAGCTATAATTGAACTGGAATCCAGCATTTACAGAAAAATCTGGATTCCGGCCTAAGGATTGCCGGAATGACAGACAATGATATTGTTATATATAAAGACATTATCTCGTAATCACCATATCCTGTACTTTAACAGTACCGGCTGTCTTTTTGTCAGTCAATTTAGCCTTTGAATAATCATCATAAATCTCTTCGATATCTGCTGATCCTACACGTTTCATGTCCCTCCCGAGAAACTTGCCTGTCAGCGGATGTCTGATCTCTTCGCCCATCCTGTATATGATGATACCCATCCCGTCTCTGATGCCTGAACCGGCCCCCAGGTCTGTAAGGCAGGTCTTATTACCATTCTTAATGACCATTCCTTCAACAAGGGGGAAGCTCCCTGCTATTTTTGAAGCCAGACCATCCATCATTGTTTTAATAGATGATGCACTCCGGTCTTCACTGTACACATCTTTGACCTGCATGATCTCTGACGTCTCAGTGTTAATGACCCGGGAGGTAAATTCAACAGATGTCTGGTCAGCTGCAACAGAAGTGGCAAGGATGGTGTTGGCTGCCATGAGTCTGCCCACTTTTATGGAGTATTCCGGATCAGTCAATTTTTCTTTCGCAAGGTTCTGCTCCAGAAGGACCTGTTCAAGCATTTCCCTCTCTATAACATTGAACCGTTTCTGGTTCACCAATGAACCTGTCAACTGGTCATAGGCCAGGAGCTCGACACTTTTTTCCTCTTTCTGTGCATCAAAAGGCATGATTGACATGCTCATCCTGCTGCCGACCTGCAGCACTTCCGGGATGGTCCGTGTAACGGAAAACTCCGCGTCCGATCTGTTTCCGGAAGAATCATACGCTTCAATATCTATATTATTCTTGCCCTCATCAAGTTTCACCAGTTTGCTGAAAAATATTTTCTTTCCCTTGCGTGAATAAATATCAAGGTTATTGACGATAATCTGCTCTACCTTTCTGTTGTCAGAGACTGCACCCTCGACATAGTATTTGTCGACAAATACCGGCGGCATGTCAGTGGCATCCTTCAGATTGATCTCAGGCGGAACCGTATCAGATGAAAACAGGTCTGTGACGGAAAGAGCCAGCAGGACCGGTTCCTCTTTAATATGCATCGCTGTCAGTTCTTTCTCTATATCTATCTCTGCCCGGGTCACATTATCAAGACTGTCATAAGCCTGTATGACAAAAGGGGAGGGGAGAGATGCCCTGTCGAGCATAACATCGAAGTCATGGACATCTGCATTCTTAACCGCAATAGTTTTATTGTTCATAAGCAGTCTGCTTATACCGGTAGAATCATTTACAGAGCCGGTGATGCGGACAATGTCTTTCCCGCCTGTGGTTTCCTTGACAATATCAAAGATACTGATGGCAGGGCCTTCCCTGTCTATGCTGATCGCGACTGTTTTAACTGATGGACTGCCGAGGAGGTCCTCCGCGGTCACAACGATTTTTTCGGTCCCGTCCGAAAGGTCCACATTCATTTCAAAGAATATCTCTTTCTCGGCAAGGTCGAACCTGTAGGGTTTGCCATTAATATTAATCTTCGCGACATACCCGTTCCCCGTGGCTTTCCCTTTCACAAGCTTTGTAAAACTGTTGAGTGATTCATTGTCAGCGGGGCTGCTGATGACAATGCCGGGAGGAGCAATATTTTTCCCCTGCTGCTCGAGAAATCTCTTTCTTGCCTTATTCAGATAAAAGCTTGCCTTTGCGGATGTTTCCTGTGAAACGGATATTTCAAGTTCTTTGATCGCTTCATCGATCTTCCCCAAGTTAAACAATGCAATTCCCGCTTCCCTGTGCGGAAAATAATCAATGAAGTGCATACCATAGGTCCGGGCCATCCGCTGGTCTTTTTCTCTTTTTGCGGCTGCTTTCTTCAAGTCATTGAGTGCATTGTCCCATTCGCCTCCTGCAGAATATGCAAGCCCCCTGTCGTAGTAGTTGTACCATCTTCCCCGGAATGTGCCGCTGTCTCCGCGCGTAATATCACCAGAAGTTGCACAGGAAAAAAGCTGGCTGGTTATCAGAACTATCAGCACGGTCCTTTTCAAGGTATTATCGAGATCGAACAAATATTTTAATAAACGGATTACCATATTAATCACCCAAATAATAAATAGCTGAGAGCATTATCGTATGCTGTTTTACATCTATATTAATATCGCTTACATCGCCTGTTAATCCTATTATATCGCCGTTTACATTATTTCCATACCTGTATTGAGAGGCAAAATCCATCACCATCCTCCCCCGGGCATACCCCCCTCCCAGTGAAAAACCATAATAGTCATCAAGATGCCCCGTTGCAGGCTGTGGATCATAGAAGAGCCCGGCTCTCACCGGAACAGCATACTGTTCTTTTATGAAAAGATACTCCGTGCCAAGACGCACCTGTGTCGTGTCCTCTAACCGTCCCTCGCTTATTAATTTACCTGTAAGAGGGTTAGTCTTATCCCCCGCGGCAGCCCTCACGACAAAACTCGACCACTCGGTTCTGTATACGTCCAGGGAAATTGTCCAGCTGTCAGAATGCCTGTACGCCAATCCCAATCCGTAAGACGCGGGCATCCTCCATGTCTGAGATATAGTTGATGGCGTAAGTGTTTCCGTGCAGATACCGCATGTTGTTGGCTGTTCAAGAATAAAATGCGTAGATTTATCTATCTCAATGTCAGCATCAAAAGGAGTTTTATAAACGCCGCCAAGGGTAAAGGATTCGTTCATCAGCCACATAAAACCAAGATGGAAATTAGTTCCGTTAAATGATGCATCTTCTGTCACAGTATTGGTAGTTATCTGGGGTGTCCCAAAAATAGTAATTCTGCCAACCGATCTAATCTTACTGTCCCAACCGTTGTTGCCCAGATAATCATCCCAGAAGTTCAGTGTTGCTCCCACATATAGTTCAGGTGTTGCCTGCACAGCCAGGGCAGGGGAAATCGTGTACAGAAATCCATCCTGTTCGAAATCATAATCAGTGGTTAAGGTGCTGCCAAATAATGTATCGGTCACCTGAAAGGTTACGTCTTTGTTCATCTCAAACAGCCGCTGGTAATTGAGGGATATAATCATATTTCTGCTAAGCAGGATAAAAGGGTAAGCAATACTTGCATAGTTTAGACCGTCAGCGTTCATGGTGTTGGATGTCTCAATCTCGGGAAGGGCTGAAGAGCTATACTCCTGTTTTCTTTTGAAGTAGGAGTAGACGGCCGAGAGTTCAGGTTTTTCCAGATTGATCAGGCCTGCAGGGTTCCATGATGCTGCTGTCGCGTCATCGGCGACGCCTATAAACGCGCCTCCCATGCCTGTGGCCCTGGCTCCCGATCCGACAGGATTTAAAGATGATGATATATCCTCCTGCGCCTTAACATTTGAATGCATCAATAACATGACATAGAGAAAAAAAATTAATGCTAATCCATATTTTCTATAATCACTCATATTAATTATGAAAAGATGCATGGTTTTCTTAATTCCGTTTTTAATAGGATTACCCTTTCACTGCCTATTCAATATATAAAATAGCTGACACCAGAACAGAATGCTGCGATACATCAGCAGTCGCATCCGTGATAGCCGGTATGTCAGAAGAAACGTCATTTCCTTTTCTAAAGTGGTAAGACATATCAGCAACGAACCTGCCCCGTGCATACCCTCCGCCCAGGGAAAACCCGTAATAATCATCGACGTGTCCCACGGCAGGTTCAGGATCGTAAAATATCCCGGCCCGGACAGGAACAGCATACCTGTTCCGGATAAAGAGGTACTCGGTGCCGAGCCGGACCTGGGTCGTGCTTTTCATCCGGTCACTTGTGTTATCCAGAGGGTTTTTTTCATTGCCCAGTGAATCAACAATGACAAATTTCTTCCATTCCGTTCTATAGACATCAAAAGCAACGGTCCAGTTGTCAGAATGCCGGTAGGCCAGACCAAGACCATAGGAAGCAGGCATTTCCATGGTTAATTCTTCGGTGCTTGTACGAGGAGTACCGGGCTGTGTAAATGGAATGGTAGGCCAGACAGTATCCTGGACTGCGAAATTGCTCCGTATGAGATCTGCATCAAAAGGTGTTTTGTACACACCTCCCATTGTAAGGTAGTCAGTGATAAGCCACATGAAGCCAAAGTGTGCATTCGTTCCTTTAAAGGAAATGTCCTGGGTCTGAAGGAAGGTCGTGATTCTGGGTAAAATTGGGTTGGGGGGACAGGTGGTGGGATCGGGATTAGTGCAGATGTCTGCATTACCAACCTCCCTGTAGGTATTGTTCCAACCATTTTCAAAACCAAGAATATCATCGTCCCAGAAATTAAGCGTTACACCGATGTATAGTTCCGGAATAAGCTGCACCGCCACAGCAGGAGATACCGCATAGAGATATCCTCTCTGATCAAATGCAATATCGGACACTTCAAGGTTATTTATAGCAGCTGAGCTGAACTGGTTCACAGTAAAAGCATAATCCTTGTCCATTTCAAACAATCGCTGATAGTTCAGCGATACTACCATGTTTCTGTCCAGCCATATAAAAGGATACACAATACTGGCATAGTTGAGTCCATCGGTATCCATGGTATTGGTTGTAGCTATTTCAGGATTTTTGGGAGAGCTGTAGGTCTGCTTTCTGTAGAAATAAGAATAGACCGCAGAAACCTCGGGCCTTTCAAGCTGGATGAGCCCTGCAGGATTCCATGATGCTGCAGTTGCGTCATCTGCAAGACCGATAAACGCACCGCCCATACCCGTAGCCCGTGCTCCTGAACCGACTGGATTGAGCGTTGAGGATATTTCAACATCCTGTGCAGATACATACGTGCAGGTCAATAAGGTGAGGCAACATAATGTAATTATCTTATAGAATGTACAAAAATACCTGGAACACATAATCATGTTTGCCTTTCGTGCTGCCTCATCCGACAGCGAATCAATTGTTT
>CAMYJJ010000201.1 GCA_947258735.1 Thermodesulfovibrionia bacterium
AAGAATAAACTTGGGAGACAGCAGTTTAAAAAACTGAAAGTCTACAGCGGCTCAGAGCACCCTCATGTATCGCAGAACCCGGAAGAGCTGAATTTAAACATCCAATAAGGAGTTTTTGAAATATGGCAGACATAGCATATAATGCAACAGGCAGAAGAAAATCATCGATTGCCCAGGTGTTTATGAAAGCAGGCACGGGTGAGATTGTTATCAATAAAAAACCGATGAAACAGTATTTTCCGCATGAAACCATGAAAATGATTGTACAGCAGCCCCTCAATGTAGTGGCGGTCAGCGGTAAATATGATATTGATGTCCGGGTCAAGGGCGGCGGGTATAGTGGACAGGCCTCGGCTATCAGGCATGGTATATCCCGGGCACTGGTAATGGCCAATTCGGATTTCAGGGGAAAGCTCAAGAAAGAGGGACTGTTGACAAGAGATCCGAGGGCGGTCGAAAGGAAAAAATACGGTCTTAAAGGTGCCAGGGCACGTTTCCAGTTCTCAAAGAGATAACAGGCCAGAACAGGATACAGATTTTTCAAAAACTCAAATTATTTTTTATGGACGGGTTCAGGTTTTTAACCTGAGCCTTTTTATTTACAGGCAAACATTTATAATTGTATATATTTTATTGGACCGGATAATTGAGCATGTTAAACGTAGCGATTTTAGGAGGAAGTGGTTATACAGGCGGTGAACTGTTACGGCTTCTTCATACACATCCGGATGTTAAGGTTACGGCAGTCACATCAGAACGTCTGTCAGGGACCCTGATTTCAGATACATTTCTTCATTTCCGCAATAATGATTTACAGTTCGAATCATTACAGTTAAAGAGCCTGGTTGGCAAGGCTGACCTGTTTTTTCTGTGTCTCCCTCATAAGGCATCACAGAAGATAGTTTCTGACTTGAATAAGGCCGGTAAGAAAGTAATTGACCTTTCAGCAGATTACAGGCTCAAGAGTGCGAGGGTATATGAAGGCTGGTATCAAACACCTCACCTGTTTGGACCATTGTTAAAAAAAGCGGTATACGGGCTTCCTGAAATTAACAGGGACATAATCAGCAGGGCATCCATCATTGCAAATCCTGGGTGTTATCCTACCAGTGCTATCCTGGGACTCGCCCCTTTAATGGACCGGGACTATACAGATGTAGATTCCGTCATTGTGGACTCCAAATCCGGGACCTCAGGTGGGGGACGGAACCCGGCGCAGCCGTTTATGTTTTGTGAGGTGAATGAATCTGTAAAGGCGTATGGCATTTCTGTCCACAGGCACACTCCGGAGATCGAGCAGGCATTAAGCGGCCTGTCAAAGAAAAAAATCAGGATAATATTTACGCCTCATCTTATTCCGATGGACCGGGGGATTTTTAGCACCATATATGTCAGGCTGAAAAAGAAGGTACCATTGGCTGATATCCAAAAACATTACCGGGAGCGTTACCGCTCTGAACCTTTTGTCAGGGTTATGAAGAACGGTGTGTATCCGGCTACCAAAGCGGTCAAAGGCACGAACTTCTGTGACCTGTCTGTATTCATGGACAGGCGTTCCGGCGCAGGTCAATCCCTGATTATTGTCAGCGTTATAGATAACCTGATAAAGGGAGCAGCCGGTCAGGCCGTTCAGAATATGAACATAATGTATAACTTTCAGGAAACGTCCGGGCTCATGACTTCCTCTCCCTCTCCCTGATGAATAAAAACGCTTCCGTACGCAGGATAACTGTTAAGGGGTTTCAGTTTGCAGGCATATCTTCCGGAATCAAGAAGACGGGAGACAGGGACCTTGCCCTTATTTATTCCGAAGTCCCTGCAGCAGCAGCGGGACTGTTTACGACAAATAACGTCAAGGCCGCTCCTGTTAAACTTTCCATGAAACGTTTCTCCAGGCAAAAGAACTGTCAGGCCATCATAATAAACAGCGGAAACGCAAATGCATGTACCGGCCGGCCAGGAATGGAAAATGCCAGGGAAATGATTGCCAGTACAGCCGGTGCCCTGGGCATATCACCCGATCTTGTTCATGTGTCATCTACAGGAGTAATTGGGGAACAATTGCCAATGAACAGGATAATCAGGGCCATACCGCAACTTGTGCAGCACTTATCCCGCCTGTCATTAGATGACGCAGCCAATGCAATCATGACAACAGACAGATATCCTAAAGCAATAGTGAAGAAAGTCAGGATAGGGAACAGAACAGGGACCATAGCGGGCATTGCCAAAGGAGCAGGAATGATCTGTCCGAATATGGCCACCATGCTCTGTTATATACTCACAGATATATCAATAAGCAGTGCAATGCTGGAGCGCAGCCTTACCGATGCCGTGAACAGGTCGTTCAATCGTCTGGCTGTTGATAACGATATGAGTACAAATGATTCGGTCTTTGCCATGGCAAACGCACTGCTCGGTAACGACCCCATTAAAAAGAAATCGGTAGCATACAACACATTCAGCGATGCAGTATATGAACTTTCCTATGATCTCGCAGCTATGATAGCAAGAGATGGAGAGGGTGCCACGAAGCTTATTGAAGTGGTTGTAAAGGGCGCACGGTCTGAGTCTGATGCTGACAGGGTGGCAAGGGCCATATCTGGGTCAATGCTGGTCAAGACTGCGGTTTATGGAAATGATCCGAACTGGGGCAGAATAATAGCAGCAGCAGGATACGCTGGAGTACACATCTATGAGCATAAAACCGATATATATATCGGCAGGGTCAAGGTAATGAGCAGTGGGGTAGGTACGGGTAAAGAGGAGCTTGCCCGCAGGGCCCTTCAGAATGAAAAAGTGCTTATTACCGTTGACCTGGGTTCAGGGAATAAGATGGTCAGGGCCCTGTCCTGCGATTTAACGGAAAAGTATATTGAAATAAATGCCGAATATAGAACATAGAGGCTTTTTCCATAGAGGATAGCCGTCTCCATATGCCGGATTGATGGGTGAAGAGAATAAGGTGAACAGATGTTAACCGGATCACATTACATTATTTTAAGTATATGTTAATGTATATATTGTTATGAAATATAAAATATTAATTTCGGGGGTATTAAGATGAAAAGAACCTTCTATCTGCTGGTTGTAACTTCAATTTTATTAATTACTGCTGTGAATGCAGAAGATACATCATCACGGGAATATATCATACAGCAGGGAGATACCCTGTGGGGCATTTCCGATTCAGAGCTGGAAGATAATTTTCTCTGGCCCAAGCTCTGGAATGTTAATCCCCAGATCGATAATCCGGACCTCATTTATCCGGGCTTAAGAATTACAATTCCTTCAGAGGAACAGTTAAGGCGCATGACAATGCCGCCCCGGAGAACAACGTCCGTCAGGAAGCGCGGGAAGAAACGGAGTGCAGTTATTGTTCCGGAAATGGCAAAGAGAAAATATCTTGTGGATAGACATCTGTACCTTGCCAGTGGATGGATTGACGACCGATATCCTGCCGAGGGAGAGATTGTTTCTACTCCTTCAGGCAGAGTGATGGTTGGCCAGGAGGAGATTGTGTATATCAATTCTGATAAGAGAGCTGTTGAAGGAGACCAGTTTCTCGTCATAAAAGAAGTCAAAATGGTGAATCATCCTCAGTCAGAGGCGGTGCTCGGCCGTCAGATCAGGGTGTCCGGCATACTAGAAGTCACCGGCCGGGACAACGGTCAGACCAAAGCAACGGTGCTGGAAGCATATGAGAACGTTCATGTAGGTGACGGGCTCATTCCTTTTTCCGGGGCTGACCTGCCTGCTGTAACTGAAAATCCACGCACGCCTGATCATTCCGGCTACATTGTCGAGTCTCATATGAACCTCAGGCTGCTCGTACGTGGTAATATTGTTTTCGTAGACAAGGGAAAAAACCATGGAATACAGATTGGGGATACGTTTTCCGTATTTACAGAGTCTCCTGTCAGACGGCCGATAGGAGAAATTCAGATAGTCTCTCTCAGACCTGCGACTTCAGGAGCAGTGATAACCGAGAACAGCAGTGAAGTTACCATCGGTTCGAAATGGGGAAAGAAGTAGAAACTGACTATTGGATGAGCCTGCATACTTCGTTTGACATTTCACTTTCATTGCCGGCGATATCAAAAGCGGTCACGCTGAAACACCATTCCTGGGGAATCAGATCTCCAATGACATGACAGGTATTGTTTCCTATATCCAGGGTTTCCGTGTAATTGTCTGACGCAGCTCCATAATAGATTTTATATCCGTCAAGATCGTTCAGGTCATAACCGTCTGCGTCTGTCATCGGGGCCATCCATGTTAACGTGACATACCCGCGGCAGTCACTCTCATTTGTATCACAGACCTCTATATGGCCCGGATATTGACCAGGTTCATTGTCATTACAGTCAGTGACAGGACCATTAGGGCAGGAAGGGTCTCCGGGATTACCATATCCATCACCGTCATTATCAGTGCATGTGCTGTAGCATTCTACATCATTTGCATCGGTCATGCCGTCACAGTCATTGTCAACATTGTCATTACATGATAATGCACCAATAGGTCCTTCGCTACGAGCTGTTCCGGGCGTACATGTGTCAGTTTCAATGCCGTACTGGCAAATTCTCAATCCATGAGAAGAACAGGTTCCGAGACCGCAGGTGGTTACCCTGACAATATAGTCTTCATCTACTGATCCATTGCAGTCATCATCTATTCCATTACAGGATGAATCATTACTGGCCGGGAATGCAGGGGTACATGTATCAATAAGGACCCCTGCCTGACATTCAATGCTCCCTGTAGAGGCACATGCCCCCTGGCCGCAGTCTGACGAGGCCGGAATATATGCATTGTCGGGTATTCCGGAGCAATCATTATCAATATTGTCGCAGTTATTGTCACTGGCGCCGGCATGTATCAGCGGATTATTATCATTGCAGTCAGTAACAGGGCCATTCGGGCAGGAAGCAGTTCCCGGACTGCCATACCCGTCACCATCATTGTCCTGGCATGCACCAGCGCATTCCGTATCAAGGAAGTCAATCCTGTTGTCACAGTCATTATCAATTCCGTCATTACAGGTTAAATCTCCAGAGGGGCCTTCCCTGTTACCCGGAAAACGGTTTGGATCAAAATCATTGCAATCGCCGCCACACCACGGAACACCATCTCCATCCCTGTCAACATCGGTTGTGTAGTCATTTTTGCCGTCGCAGTCGTTGTCCTTGCCATCACATAACCTGGGCGCCCCGGGATACACGCGGTTATCCTGATCATTACAATCTGCAATACCGCATAATCCTCCCTCAACGGCATATCCGTCATTATCACTGTCGGTACATGGATTGGCATAAATAGGTGCTGTTATGAACAGAACAAGAACTGAGATGATATTTAACACAATGAAAATAAAGCGTCTCTTTGGCATTTTTTTATCCTAAATGATGTATTTTACTGCTCTGGAAATCTGTTACGGGGACGTGGAATCTGAACTGTTTAACTAAAACACGTAACTGAAATTACAACAA
>CAMYJJ010000202.1 GCA_947258735.1 Thermodesulfovibrionia bacterium
TAAAATGTCAGGTGAAATGCAAAACAGAAATGAGATACTCAGGGAGTATATAAAGGCCCTGCACAGACAGCAGTATGACAGCGGCATGATCATGCTTGTATCAGCTAAAGACTATCAGGACTTCATAAAAAAGAGCAGGTATGTAAGTCTGATCGCAGACCACAACGGCAAGGTCATCAGCTCATATAAAAAAGATATGGACAGGATAGAGGCAAAGAAACGGGAACTGCAAACATTACAGTCAACCCTTACATCCAACAAGGAGAGGGCCAGAAAAAAGAAGATAAAACTGTTATCCGATAAAAAGAACAAAGGGCAGCTGATACATAAGGTGCGCAGCAGACGTGTTGCTCATGAGAATAAAATTAAAGAACTGGAGAAGTCTTCAGAAAAACTGCAGAGCATGGTCACTAAACTGCAAGCAAAGAAAATACCGGGCGCTATCATCGGACCGGGATTCCGATCACAGAAAGGCGTCCTTCCCTGGCCTGTAAAGGGAAGAGTAGTCACTCCCTTTGGCATATATACAGACAGGTATGATGTTAAAGTCAATAAAAGCGGAATCAACATAAGCCCGGGAAAGGGTGAAAATCCAAAGGCTATAGCGGGAGGCAGGGTCGTATATACAGGCAAATTAAAAGGGTATGGTAATTTATTGATTATCGATCATGGCAGCGGTTATCACAGCCTTTATGGGAACCTTCACAAAACATCAATCCAGAAAAATGTGCTTCTCGTTGAAGGAATGGATATAGGGACAGTACGGAGATCTAAAAAAAACAGCACACCATTGCTGTACTTTGAAATCAGACATAAAGGAAAACCCGTAGATCCCATAAAATGGCTGCAGCGGAGAAGTTGAAATTAGTTATATCGATAGCATTCAGATGTGTAGAAAATATTTTATTACGTATTAGAATAAGGATCTAGGATTTAAGTGAGTTAAGTTATTTGTTATACGTTAATCGATGTATCAATAACCAATAACAATTAACTAATACCGTCATCTTCATTCTCTGGATCCTTCCTTTCAATTTCCTAATATTGTCTTTCCCATCCCTGCCCTGTTAATATTTTATGTTAATCGTAAATTCTTAATTAGAGTCTGTGTATAAATTGCTATTTTTTATTTTTGTCATGCCCGAAGTCTGTAGTCGGGTATCCAGAACTCATTAAAACACTGGATTCCCGCCTAAGGACTGCGGGAATGACGGCTTAAAGTATGACTTTTACACAGACTCTAATTATGATAATGGAGCTATACTATGGCTAACATCGGTATTTTGACCTGTTCAAATGCGACCCAGGACCTGGGCTGCTCTTCAGTGAGCTGTCTGGCCAACCTGAGAAAGAGGAAGGGGGCCTTTGCTGATTACCCTGAAGACGAACCCCTGACATTAGTCGGTATCATAAACTGCCCGGGCTGCCCTACCCTTACGGGTGAAGACAAGCTTCTTGAGCGGATAAGGGCATTAACTGAGTTTGGAGTTGATACCATTCATTTTACCTATTGCATAAAGGCCCTCTGTCCTTTCAAAGAGAAATACAGGAAGGCACTTGAAAACAGCTTCCCTGATGTTAACGTTGTTATCGGCACTCATGAAGAGCGTGTTACTCCTGCAGAGTACAGGGAACGGGTAAAGAACCTGTTCTGCCAGCCCCGCAAATCAATGGTCGATATTATTCGAAATAAAGACAGGGATGACTGAATATGAAGCGTTGTGAATGGGCAGGTGCGGATCAGATGATGCGTGACTATCATGATACAGAGTGGGGTGTACCGGTCCATGATGACAGACTGTTGTTTGAATTTCTTATTCTTGAAGGGGCCCAGGCCGGTCTCAGCTGGTCAACGATATTGAAAAAGCGTGAGGGATACAGAAAGGCTTTTTATAACTTTGATACAAAGAAAATACTCCGTTTTGTGCCAGGGAATGTTGATAAACTCATGTCAAATCCGGAAATTATAAGAAACAGATTAAAGATAAATTCTACGGTAGTAAATGCCAGGGCCTTTCTGGATGTCCAGAAGAATTACGGCAGCTTTGATACATATATCTGGCAATTTGTAAATGGTAAACCAATTGCGAACAGACGGAGAAAATTGTCAGATATTCCGGCAACAACGCCTGAATCTGATGCCATGAGTAATGGCCTGAAAAAGAAAGGGTTTAAGTTTGTTGGCCCAACCATATGTTATGCTTTCATGCAGGCGGTCGGAATGGTTAATGACCATACAACAGACTGTTTCAGATATAAGAACTGTCATTAAGGAGAGACACATGAAATTACTCAATACATATTTTGTTATATTTTTAGTTTTAGCAACACTTGGTTTCACTTTTCCACTTGAAGCTCTTTCTGCCTCAGCCAGAGAAATTGATATCAGGACAGATGCAGCGTTGAAGCGGTTTAAGAACGACATTGACGGCGGCAGCGAATTCCTTGCAAAGGCTGAGGGAGTCCTTGTATTTCCTAAAGTAATAAAGGCAGGTGCAATTATTGGAGGTGAATATGGAGAAGGAGCTCTAAGGATCAAGGGAAAGACTGTACAATATTACAGCACTGCGGCTGCATCTTTAGGTTTTCAGCTGGGTGCACAGTCAAAGTCTCTGGTTCTTGTATTCCTGTCAAAAAAGGCACTGTCTGATTTCAAAAAGAGTGATGGATGGAAGGCAGGTGTTGACGGGTCAGTTGCAGTGATCAAATGGGGCGCAGGTGAAGACATAAATACGGTAAATGTAAAAGCTCCTATAGTGGGTTTTGTATTCGGGAACAAGGGACTGATGTATAACCTCACTATTGAAGGATCGAAGTTTTCGAAAATTACCCGTGAGTAAACCTGATAAGCGTATATACAGGATTAGTTGTCATGCATTTTTACGAGGATGTGTCTCTAGTCGTTAAACATGCAGTATGTCATTCTGAATTCATTTCAGATTCTCTGCTTTCAACGAGTTACGAGCAGGAGATCCTGAAGCAAGCCTGCCTGTCGTCAGACAGGTGCAGGATGACAATAGTGTTATCACCTTTTAAAATGAATTCAAGTATATCGAAATATTAACAATAGATATAATGTCAAAACTCTTTGAAACAACAACCATTAACGGCATGACCCTGCAGAACAGGTTCGTCCGCTCTGCCACATGGGAAGGAATGGCTGGTGAAGATGGTACCGTCAGCGCAAAGCTGGTCGACCTGATGCGAAACCTGGCAAAGGGCGGTGTTGGTTTGATCATCACAGGACACGCCCATGTGCTGGCTAATGGACAGGCAAGCCCCTTTCAGACAGGTATATATAAGGACGATTTTATTCCCGGATTAAGACAGGTAACAGATGCAGTCCATGATGCGGAAAGTAAGATAGTCCTGCAGATAGCCCACGCAGGATGCCAGGCCCTTCAGAGATTTACAGGAACAGAACCTGTCGGACCATCAGTATTTGAAAACAGGGGTAAAGCTGTCTGCAGGGAGATTACACCAGATGAGATAAAGGAAACATTAAAAGCTTTTGGAAATGCCGCAGTGAGGGCAAAGCAGGCAGGCTTTGACGGCATACAGCTCCACGGCGCTCATGGCTATCTCTTCAGCCAGTTCCTCTCCCCTTTTTACAATAAGCGGACAGATGAGTATGGCGGCAGTCTTGAAAACAGGGCCAGACTGCTGATTGAAGCATACAGGGAAATCAGGCAGCGAGTCGGGGACGATTACCCGGTATTACTTAAAGTAAATTCTCATGATTATGTTGATAATGGCCTTAATATTAAAGATATGGTATCCGTATCTGAAATGCTCCAGAATGAGGGGATCGATGCTATTGAGCTCAGCGGAGGCACCATTCATGCTGACAGAGCCCATGTTCCTGTTCGTGCCGGAAAGATCGATTCAGAGGACAAGGAAGTTTTTTATCATGAAGCTGCCAGGGCATATAAGAAGAAAATCACTGTACCTCTCATACTTGTGGGAGGCATCCGTTCATATAATATTGCCGAATCACTGGTAACAGACGGGACAACAGACTATGTCTCTCTCAGCCGTCCGCTTATCCGTGAACCTGATCTGATAAACCGCTGGAAATCAGGTGATCACAGCAAGGCAACCTGTATTTCATGCAATGCCTGTTTCAAGCCCGGGGTGAAGGGACAGGGTATTTATTGTGTGGCACAGGAAAAAGAACAGGCAAAAGAACTTTCGTCCACACACAAACAGTCCTAATAAAAATTAGCTATACCAGATAACACATATATCAATGAAATTGTATCAGCTCATGAAATGAGGATTTCAGCATGTCTATTCAGTGTGGATAACGTTCGGTCAGTACTGATATCACTGATATCCTTGATATTGGATGTCTCAAAAATTGTTGATTACAGTTTGTACCATTTATTCCAGATACATCATGAAAAAAGAGGGATGCCAAAGAGTAGACCTTCAGCAATCCCCTGTTTCCGAGAACCCTTCCTTGACTAAAAAATACTGCCTCACACAAAAGTTCAGCATATGCATTAATATGATGCGTGATACACTTCTAATGTATTCAGATACTCACGTGGACAGAAACAACCTTCTTTTGTTATGACCAGTGAACCATCATCCGTATCACTCGCGTGATGATATAATTTTACCTGGAACAGCCCATTATGCATTAAGTCAGAGGGTAATGTCATAACTTGATCGGCTTTGACTATTTCTCCTTTATGCGCTTCAAGAGCATGTGGTTTGTCCTCTTGAAAATGAATTGGCAACGTGACTCTCTTAAAACCATCTGGATTTATATAATACGCTTCACTCATAAGTGTATGCTTCTCTACATCAACAGGACCTGTGTTGAGTATCTTTGTTAATACAGGGATTGCTGAACCTGACATATATAATGGATATTCGCCCCAGTATTCTTCCGGATAGACAATAGCAGTGTAATATGTAACCCCATGGACAATATAATACGTACCTGTTTTATCGAATATCGCTGTGCCACTTGGATATAACAACTCTATATCACTTTCAATTGTTTTCAATGCTCCATAATGATCTCCTGATACATTAATAGACAGTGAGAGAATCCCCATCGTCAGTAATACGATCAGCCCTATAAATATTGACCTCATCATCTTGTCCTCCTTTCTGCCCCCTTCTCACGGAAGGATTGACTTTATCTGGACATATTTTTATATTGCTACACTATCTAAATATCATGAAGGATTGTAAATGTGTCGTTAATGTTCGTAAAGACACTGTAAATATTTAATTGTTGCAACTTATTAATTTCTAATTGATATATCGTATTCAGGGTGTAACGGATATGGGGTCAGGGCTCGACAAACGACAAATGACAAAGAAAAGAAGACATAACAAAAAAGTGCTCTGAATGTCTGCCAGCAGTATCGATTTTTGACTTTGATCAGTTTTTGATATGCAAATCGACATTGATGTGTTCTTGTTTACATTGCAGCCATCAAAGACCAGATCGTTAAAACTTTAAATCG
>CAMYJJ010000203.1 GCA_947258735.1 Thermodesulfovibrionia bacterium
ACAGACTCCTGGCATTTATATCGTTAAAGATGGAACTGGGTTGGAGGGCAAATGCAGTCGGAAAGGTGCGTCCCAATTTGCCGCTATATCAAATTTACACAAAATAGTTGACAGTATCAAAATAGGTGATATTTTTTTTAGCAAATTCAACTAACATGCTAAGCAATATTCAGAATTTAAATGAACAATAGTAAAAGAAATAAAAGATGCCCCGGCAGACAGGCTGCTCTCAAACCGACACCTATCAAGAAAGGTATGACCGTTGATGAGGTTGTGGACGGTGCCATGTTTTCATTCAATGCAGGGAGTTTCAGAAAGGCATGTGAACTCTTTACAAAACAGATTGCAAAAAAAAATGTACGGATCGGGGTCTCTCTCTCCGGGGCGCTTGTACCTGCCGGAATCGGGAGAAGCTGTCTGATTCCGCTGATAAGGGCCGGTCTGATTGACTGGATAGTATCAACGGGCGCAAATCTGTATCATGATCTTCATCACGTACTGGGGTATGAATTCTGTAAGGGAAATGCCTTTGCTGATGATGAAGAGCTCAGGGGCAAAGGGATTATCCGTATACATGATATTTTTCTAAAGTATGATGCTCTTATTGACACGGACATTTATGTGCGTGAGTTATTGAGAAAAAACATGAAAAGCCTTTCATCTCCATGCTCAAGCGCTGACATTCACGCGTTACTGGGCAGGGAGATTATTCAAACAAATCCCGGGATAAAAGATGAGAGCCTGCTTGCCGTGGCATATGAAGAAGGAGTGCCTGTTCATACATCCTCTCCTGCAGATTCAAGCATCGGCATGAATCTGGCTGCCCTGCAGCTCGAAGACGAACCGGTTCATCTTGACACGCATAAAGACATTAATGAAGTTACCGGGTATGTGTATGATATTAAAAAGCGCAAAGGCAAAAGCGCAGTACTCTTACTGGGAGGGGGAAGTCCCAAAAACTTTGTGCTTCAGACCGAGCCGCATATCCAGGAAATCCTTGGCCTGCCTGAAGAAGGGCATGATTTCTTTATACAGTTTACTGATGCCCGTCCCGATACGGGCGGATTGAGCGGGGCAACTCCATCGGAAGCAGTGTCTTGGGGCAAGATCGATCCCACAGCGCTTTTCAATACCATCGTTTCCTACGGTGACTGCAGCCTGATGCTCCCTTTCTTTACAAGCTATATTTTAAACAGGGTCAGGCCCCGTTCACAGTCAGGATTAGTTAATAAACGTGATAAGCTGATGAGGCAGTTGAAGCAGGATTATAAGAACCTTGGCTCTTACAGAAAGACGTAACAATTCCTTTCCAATAAATAATCCAGTTAATTTAAGGTTTAATTACCTGGGGTTTTATTCCCTATGACTGGCACGTGTGTCATTCCGGTAGTCTTTTAAACCGGTCGAATCGACCCGATCAACAGACCTCGGTAATGACTGTAGGTTATATCCAATAGCTTGCAGGTTGTCTGTCAATTGTCATCCTGAACTTGTTTCAGGATCTCAGCTTTATGCAGCACATTGAAACTAAGAGATCCTGAAACAAGTTCAGGATGACACGGGCGCCAATTGTTGAACATCCTGTTTGCTGCAGGGGAGTTCCTTAGAAATATGTTCGTGACTTTTCTGTGATAATTGATGATTATAATAATATTGTAAATATGAACAGGATACAGGTATATATCTATGAAAAAAAGTATTCTGATAATCGAAGACAACAGGGAACTTGCCCGGCTCCTTGAGATGCATCTGCGGGACCTCTCCTTTAAGGTTGATATCGCATTGGACGGTGTTACCGGGGTAAAAAAGGCGGAAGCTGACACGTATCATCTTGTAATCCTCGATATTATGCTTCCCGGTCTTGACGGTCTGGAAATATGTAAGCGTTTGCGCAGTAATTCCTCCTATGTTCCCATATTAATGCTGACGTCAAAATCCTCGGAAATGGACCGTGTGGTCGGACTTGAACTTGGTGCTGATGATTATGTGACAAAACCTTTCAGCATAATGGAACTTATGGCAAGAGTGAAGGCAATTATGCGCCGGGTTGACAGTATGAAAAACCATGAAGAGGAAACTGTTCCCGAACATATCCGTGCAGGGGAGATGGTCATAGATATAGAAAAGAGGAGTGTCACTCTCAAAGGAAATACGGTAGATGTAACAATGAAGGAATTTGATCTCCTTTTACATTTTGCCCAGCATCCGGGACGTGTATATACCAGGGCACAATTGCTGGACTATGTGTGGGGATACAGTCATGAAGGGTATGAGCATACCGTCAATTCTCATATTAACCGTCTCCGTTCCAAGATAGAAGAAGACCCGGCTCAACCACGATATATCCTCACGGTCTGGGGAGTTGGATACAAATTCGCTGAATTCATTATTAATGGTGACTGATGCTGAGATCACTCTATGCAAAACTGGCTCTTGTCCTGCTTGTACTATTTTTTTTAATCGGGATGTCTTTTATTATTATCAGCGTTTTTGCGACCGAGCAATATCAGCAGGAAGTCAACCAGAAACTGAACCGGGAACTTGCTGAACTTATCGTAGCTGAAAATAACATTCTGCAGGACAATCAGATCAACCAGAAAGCCCTGAAAGACATATTCCATATGCTCATGGTGATAAATCCAAGTATCGAGATCTATCTCCTTGACCGCGAAGGCAGCATCCTTGCTTTCTCTGCAGAGCCCGGCAAGGTGAAACGCAATAAAATTAACCTTGTACCGGTAAAACAGTTTATCAGCGGACAGTCTCTGCCCGTGTTTGGAGATGACCCCCGGGATGCCGATGGGAAAAAAGTCTTCACGGCAGCCGCTATTAACACGGAGAAAAGACTTGAAGGATATCTCTACGTCATTCTGGGTGGTGAGATATATGACAATATCATTCAGAAAATACAGGGAAGTTATATTCTACAACTGAGTATCCGGGTGATAACCATCAGTCTTATTGTTGCATTGGCCGCGGGATTACTTATCTTCGCATTTCTGACGCGGCGGTTAAAACGCCTTGCAGCGGCAATGGATGAATACAAAAGTGGCATGCCACTGGACGAGCTTCGGATTCCTGTGAGCGAACACAACATTGCTAATGATGAAATAGACACACTGGGCATAACGTTCAGGCACATGACAAAACGAATCAACTCCCAGGTAAAAAAACTGGAACAATCCGATTCAATGCGGCGTGAACTGGTGGCAAATGTATCGCATGATCTCCGGACACCCCTGGCGACCATGCGGGGATATATTGAGACTCTTTTACTCAAGGACGAGAGCCTGTCAGCAGAGGAGCGGAGAGATTATCTGCAAATAGCTATCAATCATTGTGAGCGGCTCAGTAAGTTAATTTCTGACCTGTTTGAACTGGCGAAACTCGACGCCCGTGAAAGAGTTGTTCATTCTGAACCATTCAGCTTAAGCGAGCTGGTACAGGATGTAGTGCAGAAATTCAGGTTGACGGCAGAAAAGCAGATGACCAGTATTGTAACGAATATCGGACAGGAGTTACCTTTTGCATATGCCGATATAGCGATGATCGAGAGGGTCCTGGAAAATCTCCTTGACAACGCACTCCGGTATACACCGGAAAAAGGATCAGTGAGCATTGTCCTGACAAACCATGATAATGACAGTATCACGGTTCAGGTCACTGATACAGGGTCCGGCATACCTGAGAATGAAATATCTCATATATTCAACCGGTTTTATACAACAGACAGAAGCCGGAAGGATGAGTCATCTCATTCAGGGCTGGGTCTGGCAATAACAAAAAAAATTCTGGAATTACACGGTACATCCATCCATGTGAGGAGCGACCAGAATTCAGGCACCACATTTACATTTGAACTGCCTGTTTACAAAGGATAGAATCAAAGATACTGTTCAACATTATTTAATGTTGCTCAACGTTGCTCATCATTGTTGAACAGTGGTTCAACGGTGGTTCAACATTCAATCAAAAGAACTCCTCAAAGCTCTGATGTTTGTCATTCCCGCGGTCTGTTGAGCGGGAATCCAGAGTCTTTTCAAAGGTACTGGAAGCTCGATGCGAGTCGGAGTTTAGTTGTCTCGACCGAGAGTCGCTCCGACCGGCTAAAGGACCTGCCTACCGGCAGGAAGGCTGCCGGAATGACATCTTTGTTTTTTATACTTTGCAACTCTGCTACGGGGGCGTTCATTGAAACTACCTTGAACAATTGTTGAACTATCCTTTTATTTTTTCCCCGTGATATAAACGTTATATTTTCGTGATAGATGCGTGATCTTCTCCTGTTATCCTCTTAATCAACAGGAGACAGGGACTGTTTTTGACATCTCTCGATCTCCGGAAATACAGGCAGCTATACACGAAAGGAGGGATTGAAATAATTCTTGATATAACGCCTGCACAATAATTAAAGGAGGGAGTAAAATGAAAAATAAAGTATTAATAATTTTTACCTGTATTCTGGCAGTCTCTTTATTGAGTGTAAATGGATATGCTGACAGGGGAGGGGGTTACTATAAAGTAACCATCACGAATATAACAGGCGGGCAGATTTTTACACCAGGTATTGTACTGAACCATAAAAAAGGTGTCAGGCTGTTTACGCTCGGTTCCCCGGCAAGCGGGTCACTGGCAACACTGGCAGAGTCAGGAAATACCGGGCCATTGTCCACGATGATGTCAGGGAATCCGAAAGTAGCAGATATTGCATTTTCTGACGATCTTCTGTTTCCCGGTGAGTCCACGACCGTGATGCTGGACCGTACAGGAGGTTTTCACTACATAAGCCTTGCTGCCATGATGATACCGACAAATGACGGATTTATTGCACTGAACGGAGTTAAGGCTCCCCGTGGGCATAGATCATCAATGTATCTGTCACCTGCATATGACGCAGGAAGTGAGATGAATGATGAAATATGCGAAAACATTCCCGGTCCATTTTGTGGAGGTACTGTTCCGGGTGAGGATGACGGAGAAGGGTATGTGCATATTCATGACGGCATCCATGGTATAGCAGATGTCCCGGAAGATATCTTTGACTGGCGCAATCCTGTGGCCAGGGTGGTCATCGAGAGCGTATTCCATGAATATGATGATGACAGCGATGAGGATGATGATTAATGGTATGATTAATGAAGACAGCAGGTGGGATAGTATCTCACCTGTCCTGTCTTCAGTTTCTATTGGGAGGTAGATATGTTAGAAATAAAAAAGGGAACATACATGTTGCTGAACATTCTTTTATTGATCGGATTGATACATACGTATGTTGTTATGGATGTCTCTGCCCAGAACGCCGCAGGCAAAACGTACATGAAACCATCTGATACAGAGTTGAAGAAAAGATTAACGCCGCTTCAATACAGGGTCACCCAGAAAGATGATACGGAAAGGGCCTTTAATAACGAGTACTGGGACAACAAAGAACCCGGGATCTATGTTGATATCGTTTCCGGAGAACCT
>CAMYJJ010000204.1 GCA_947258735.1 Thermodesulfovibrionia bacterium
ATAAATCATCATGACATTTTGTCGTATTTAGTATGAATACACCGTGCATAAAAAGTAAAGAATAATGGCAACATGATTAACCCCTTGATTTATCTATACATTTTACAATGCCTGCAGCTGGCACGATCTTTGATATAACAGGTATCAACGGTTAATCACGTGTCTCTTAATGAGATACAATTTATAGGAGGTTATGATGATGAAAAAAATATCTGTTCTGGTGCTCGCATTCCTGTTTTCTGCTGGAATATTATTCTCAGGGCCGGGCAGCCTTTCCGCTGCAAGTGAAGAGGAGACGGCAGAAGAATTTATTAATTATGACGATACAGAAGATGCTGCTGAAGAGGAACAGGAAGATGCCATGTCTGAAGATGAACTTGAAGAAGAGGCCCCGTATGAGGATGAAGATCAGGACTATCCTGATGAGAACTATCAGGATGACAGAGGTTAGCAACTTCTTCTTTAAAATGTTACTCCATGAGAGAATGAACATGTTTGAACGAATGAACTATCAAAAGGAGAAGAGAAAGAAACGTGTCACACAAAAGGACCGTAAGAAGCTTGCAGGTGGTAGCGGATACGAAAAGATCAAAAGGCAGACAAGGTCTTTCATATATGAGGACCGGTATGGTGACAACTGGGAATTGATCAATTCCCGATAATGCTGGTTAAGGAGGAAAGGCATGAAAAAGAATTTTGAAAAATCCAGGTCTCAGCAACAGAAGAAAAAGAAAAAGCAGCCGAAGGCGGGCAGCTACACCATGAAAAAGGGAAAAACGAAATAGGCAGGGGCAGGAGCAAACCGGGGGATAACATATTATACACCCCGGTTTAGCCCCTTATGTAAAGAAAAAATGTTTGCACTGATCAGGAAGAAAAACAATGAGGCCAAGGAGGCCTTTGCCGAAGGAGCAGCAGTCAGCATGAAAGAAATAAGCACCCCTGTTCATACTGATAAGCGGAGAGACGTTTTTGGTGAGAGACCAATGAGAGGGTTTAAAAGGAAAAAGAGCATTCTCGTAGTGGAAGACAGTGAATCTATCAGGGAACTGTTATCTGTTATTCTGCATGAAGATGGGATCGTTTATACGGCTGTTAACGGACTTGATGCTCTCTCACAGTTTGCAGGACATCAATTCGATGTTGTTATTTCTGATATTGAAATGCCCGTTATGAACGGCATTGATCTTTATGAAAATGTACCGCCGGTTTACAAGGATGTTTTTCTGTTCTTTTCCGGAACAGATAACGAAGAACACATCCGTTACCTGCTGCTGAATAATCTTAAGCTGTTCAGAAAACCTGATGAAATTTTCAGGTTGCAGCGTGCGGTTCAACATATATTGAATCACCCCTGCACAGAGAGGACATTTAATTGAAAGTGAGATCATATGTACAATGTATTCGTCCGCATCGATATATGCACAATGCGAAAAATACAGTTGACATGGATCGCTTTCTTTGATATATATGATACTGAATATTTCCACGACATATGTTTATACACGGAAAGGACACCCTCATGGAACCCTAAAACATATTGATTCATTTCGAAAATGTATGCAGGTGAAAAATGAATAAATTGAATTCAAAACAAAGGAGATAAACATGCTGAATACACTAAAATCATGGATGTACGTGTCATGTGCTGGTATCATGTTATTGCTGACATCTTGCGCAGGTACACAGCCTGTGAAGATGGAACCAGTCACTGAGGGAGCAAGCCCTGCTGCACTTGTAAACACATTTAAAAGCGATATGGGCAATGCGCGCAATAATCAGCTCAATGTGCTGGTTCCTGACGCATTTGCAAATGCGGAAAAGCATCTGATCATCGCTGAGAAGGGATTGGAGCGAGGCGGAGCAATCGCTGAAATAACGGAAAATGTCACAAAGGGACAGTCATATTTGAGGACGGCCCAGGAAAAGGCACCAATGGCAAAGCAGTTATTGCCAGACACCATAAAAGCGCGGGATATGGCACGCGCAGCAGGTGCAACAAAATTTGAAGAAGATTATGCTGATCTGGAAAAGGATTTTCTGGATCTCACGTTTGCTATTGAAACGGATGACCTGAACTATGCCCAAAAGAACCAGGCCAATGTTACCAGGGGGTTTCGGCAGCTGGAACTCAGGGCGATAAAGGAAAAGACCCTTGGTCAGGTGCGTGAGTTAATTCGTTCTGCCGAGAAAGCAGGGGCAAAGAAGATCGTATCGAAGACCTTTGCGCGTGCTGAGAATACATTACGTGAGGCCGACGCATTCATTTCTGAGCAGCGGTACCAGACAGACGTGATAAGCAAAAAAGCAGATGATGCCCTCTTTGAAGCAGAGCGTCTCGGTCAGATAATGACCCTGAGTGAACAGATGCGGTCAAAAGATGTTGAAGATAACAGTTTATACGTGGAAGGGCTCGTGGAGAAGATAACGCAAAGGCTCTCAGCCACTGATTTGCGCAATGAACCGGTAGATATTCAGGTAGATAACATCATCGGCTCCATTGTATCACTACAGAATGATCGTCAGTTCATGGTGGATAAAACAAAAAGCCTGCAGGTACAACTCAATGAAATGACGGAAAAAAAACAGATGGAGATTGACAGTCTGACCCGGCAGGTCGCATCTCTGGAAGGGAAGTCAAAAGAAGAGCAGGCTGCAAAAAAACGTCTTGAAGATGAGAAAAGGGCTGTAGAAAGTCGTCTGGCTTCTGAACGGCGCTTTAATCAGTTGTACAGTGAAGTCCAGGATTACTATTCACCTGAAGAAGCAGACGTATACAAACAGGGATATCAGCTGGTTATCCGCTTAAAGAGTGTCAAGTTTCCCATAGGCAAGGCAGTGATCATGCCTGAAAATTATCAGCTGCTCAGCAAGGTACAGAAATCCATCCGGACATTTGGAGATCCCAATGTTGTCATTGAAGGCCATACAGACAGCACAGGGTCAGCTGCGGTCAATGAACAGTTGTCACAGCAGAGAGCGCTGGCAGTCATGGAATATCTCCTTCAGAACCGGACCCTTGCCGCAGATAAAATGATGGCGATCGGATATGGACCGGATAAACCGCTTGCGTCAAATGCAACGGCTGAGGGGAGAGCAATTAACAGGCGTATTGATGTCATCATAAAGCCTGTTATGCAAAGTAACTAAGATATACATCACTATGGAAGACTGTTTTATAGAGCAGGACATCTGATGCAGAATCAATGTCCTGCTCTTCTTATGAAGGCAGATCGAAATGACCAGGCGTATGCGTCTTATGCACTACCGTTCCCGCAGGTAGCCCCAGGTATTGAGCATGCCGCGTTAACCATGCACTGCAGGATTCTCCTTGCCCTCATCATCTCCCCGGTATGCCGTGCCCGCGAATATGATCTGCACAGGCCTCCATCTGTTATTGACTATTTTGTTCAGTTGTTCCATCTCACTGAAAATGGCTATTTGCAGCAGAAAAAAACCATAAGGGTTAAAACGTGTTCATAATATATTCCGCTATTTCTTTTGCGTCCTTTTCAGGAATCACTGTCTCGTCAAACGCGCTCATACCGGGCCCCGGGTCTCTCATTAACTGAATGATAGCGTCTGCGCTCTTTATCCCGTTCTTTTCACGAATTTTCTTATGCAGGGTTTTTTCAGGTTTTAAACTGTTCCCTCCATTATGATGACACATGGCGCAATGCTCCTTGAACAATGCTTTACCTGCAGATGCCGTCTCTGTGGTCTGCTCTTTTACCTGCCCGGCGGATGTCATCGTCTCGACAGCCTCTTTTTTCGCTTCTCCCCCGACGGCTGCATTCTGTTCTAAAGAAGTACATCCGATCACCAGAGATATTGACACGACAAAAAAGGGTATACATATATTTTTCATGGCATCTTCCTTTCTTACGTAAGCTTAACCAATATATATTCATTCACGATACATATCACTCATCAGCAGACTATCCCTGTCTCCATTTTGAAATATCGTGTGGTCATTTTCAGTTTTTAGAAATTCTATAAATTGTGCATATGCCTCATCAATGAAGGTTTTTCAAGAATTCACTGTACGTTGGAGGCTTGCTAATAATGTTTATGCCTACTATATCTTCAAAGCTGTTATCTGTTTTTCTATGTGTCCTGATTACTTCACACCGGAGATCGATTTTGTCTCCTGAATGCGGTATAAATTCTACTTCAAACAACATCCCGTTCAAAAGCTGACAAACAGTCCTGTCTTCCTGAACATGAATACAAATTCCATCATCAGCAAAATTCTGTATTGTGCCCTTAACGTTCAGGCTTCGTGAGACAAGCGTTGCTTCAAGATTGAACATTGTTCTCTTTGACCGCCTCTTTTCCATAGTGAGATTATATCACGTTTGCCTGAGCGGCAATATCCGTCAATGAAGCGGGCATATTACTCAGGATGCTCCTCTTTTGCAAATTTCCTTGATACCCCTCTGAAAAGAGAAGGGAAAATAATACTTGCTATAACTGCTGTCAATATCAGGGCATCGTTCATGGTATCTGTAATTAATTCCATTTTGACTCCAAGTGCACCTGCTACGACCATCATGGAAAGAGGCGCTGAAAGAATAAGAGAGATGCCGAGAGCCTCGGGGATTTTCAGTCTCATCATGGAGGCGAACAGGAGGGGGAACATATTACTGGCAAACACAAGGAACGTCAGGAATCCTGACAGCAGGAGCGTCTGCGTGGATTTTAATAAGCTGATATTCAGGTTAGCACCCACACCGACGAAGAAAAAAGGAGTAAAAAAACCAAAACCGACCGCATTGATTTTATCTTCGAATCTTCCCTTGCTCTTAAAAACGTAGCTGAATACAAGTCCTGCCATAAATGAGCCGAGTATTGGTTCCAGACCGGTAGTGTATGCTATCAGTGCTCCGCTGAATGCTATAAAAATCACAACCCGGATTCCTTCTTCAACCGGATCGTCACTTTCCATGACCTTCTCAACTTTTTGCGGATTCCACCAGGCCAACATATAAAGAAACCTCAGGAAGATGCCGGCGAGGAGAAAAAGAAAAATAATTTTTGTGCCTTCCAGCCCCGCACGCACAGTAAATCCGTATCTATGGTAAATATCAATACCGACAAGAACCAGAATGGACATTAACTCTCCCGTGAGAGCAATACCTATTATGTCCCGTCCAATCGTTGTATCAACAAGTTTGGTCTCTTTGAGGACCGGGATGATAATGCCTGCTGAAATCATTGCTATAACAATGCCGAGGTAAAACGAATACCCCATGAGATGAAATATCAGCGGAGTAATAATAAAAGAAAGTAATGGAATAATCACATACCACGAGAAATTCCTGTCTTTTATAAATTTTCTGAGATCCAGCTCCATGCCTACGATAAACATGAGATATATCAATCCAAATTCTTTGAGAAGCGTGAACCATTCCGGTTGATTATGAATGATCAGATTGAACAGAACTGCACCATATATAATCTC
>CAMYJJ010000205.1 GCA_947258735.1 Thermodesulfovibrionia bacterium
AATAGGAGTAGGCAAGTCCAAACCGGTCACCCAGTTTTTCAAACATGCTGTTTGCCCTTTTATAATATTTTTCAGAATCCTTAAACCTGCAGGCCACCCTTGAGCTTCCGCCAAGACCGCAGTAAGAATAGGCGACGCCCGACCTGTCTCTGAGTGTTTTAAATATGTCATATGCTTTTTGATAATCATCGACCGCCCTGCCCGGCTCCCCCTTTATCCGGTACGTGCCTGCCCTGGCCCATAGGGCAAACGCTATTCCCTGACTGTCATTAAGAGACCTGTACAGCCTGCCTGCCCTGCCGATTATAGCCAGGGCTTCTTTCCAGAGACCCAGAGCCCTGAGACTGAGTCCCTGTCCCACCTGTGCATCAGCAGCAGAAGTTTTATCATCAAGCAGTTCTGCAAGATCCAGCCCCTCTTCATAATATGTTCCGGCCTTTGCAAAGTCACCCTTTGCGCGAAGTGTGTCACCAAGAGCAATCAGGCAGTCCAGCACTCCCTGCAGGTCTGAGTTGTTCTTATAGATCTTCAGTGCCTTTTTATACTGGTATATGGCGCTGATATATTCAGTGGATTTCCTCAGCTTCTCAGCCCTCTGAAAAAAATCTGCTTCGTGTGTCATCTACTATGCACACCTCTCCCTGACCAGTTTGACTGTCTCGGCATAATCCTTTGATTTATAAAAGGCACTTCCCATGACAACAATATCCGCCCCTGCTTTATGAACTTCTGCGACATTGTCCACCTTCACCCCGCCATCCACTTCGATATCAACCTGAAGGTTTTTTGCTCTGATCATGTCTTTGAGAATCTTTATCTTCTCAATCGCTTCAGCAATAAATGTCTGTCCGCCAAATCCCGGATTAACAGACATAATAAGAACCATGTCCAGATACGGAAGCACGATCTCAATTGCGCTGAGCGGAGTAGCAGGATTAAGTGAAACTGCCGCTTTCACACCACACTCTTTTATGTTCTGAATACTCCTGTGCAGATGAACACAGGCTTCAGCATGAACGGTTATGATATCAGCACCGCTGTCGGCAAAATCTCTTACATATCTATCAGGGTCTGCAATCATAAGATGAACATCCAGAGGAATAGAAGCGACTTTCTTTACCGCTTTAACCACCAGCGGTCCGATAGTGATATTAGGGACAAATTGACCATCCATAACATCAACATGGACCAGGTCAGCCCCTGCCTTTTCAGCAGCAATAACTTCATCCCCCAGCCGGGAAAAATCCGCCGATAAAATTGACGGTGCAATTTTAATCATAAAATACCCTCCAAATAAAATTTATAATTTTATTGATTACACTGATTTTAAAAAAGACGATTACACCGATTAAACTCTTCTCATCCGTGGAATCAGTGACGTATGTCACCTAGAACCACGACCCCCAGCCGCGTCCACGGGTGATCTCTACCGTACTTCCCCGTTTAATAATGCTGTCCGGTTCAGGATTCTGAAAAATTACTTTACTTCCCCTCTCTTTTTCTTTCAATTCTATTCCCAGTTCTTTAGCCAGATTTCTTGCATCATTAATCGTCATGTTTACAAACGACGGGCATTTATACGATACATCGTACGGACCTTTGCTTACAAGAAAATTTATTTCATTACTTTCCATATTGCCCGGGAGAGGTCTCTGGGCTATGATTTTTCCCGTTTCAACTGATTCGGAATGCACCTCTGTTATTTTACCCGCCTGAATTCCCAGATTTACCATGGTAAGCTTTGCATCCTCAAGCAGCTGTCCCTCAAATGAAGGCATGGTATAGAGCTCTGCCCTTTTGCTTACAATAACCCCTATTGCCGTGCCGGCCCTGACCCGTTTCCCTTCGGGCACACCCTGTTTCATAATATGCCCTTCTTCAACCTCTTCGGTAATTATATTGTCTTCAATATTAATTAACAGTCTTTCCTTATTAAGCAGCTCTGTAGCTTCCGAAAGATTTTTACCCACAAGCAACGGGACCTTTGTAATATCATCATAGCCCTTTATCTGATAAAAGAGGTACGCTGCTGCTGCCCCGAGTGCAATAAAAGTCGCGGCATAAAATACTAGTTTCAAAATAGTCTTGAACATTTGTTATTAATTTACCTTAAGTGTATGAAAATTTCTAACCTGTTTTATCAGATAAAACAGGGTGACATTATATACAGTACATATTAATTAGTATCTGTCGATGTTCGTAAACGTTGAGCCGTCATTCCCGTAGTCTTTTGAGCGAGAATCCAGTGTTTTTAATTATTGCTGGATGCCTGCCTACCGCAGGCAGGCCCGATTACTGATTTCGGGCATAACAAAAATAAAAAATGGCAATTTATGGACAGACACTAATTCATATCAGATATTAGCGTTTTTGAGAAGTATTTTCATTGAGCGGCAAATTCCATACCCCTGACCAGTTTCTTCCCCTGCAAAAATGCCCTGACAGCCATTGCCTTTTTGCCGGACGGCTGGATCTCCTGAACTGATATGCTTCCTGTGCCTGCTCCTATAACCAGTTCATCCTTTGATACCCTTTCAACTCTCCCTGCTTCACCGGCTTCATCCAGAGTATCAACTCTCATGATTTTTATCCGCTCTCCCTCAAGGAATGCATACGCACCGGGCCAGGGGGTCATCCCTCTTATAAAATCAGATAGTTCATACGCGCTCTTTGTCCAGTCTATGAGGCCGTCGGTTTTTTTCATTATTGGGGCGTATGAGGCTTCTCCGGTCTGGGGTACAGGTCTAGCATTCCCTTTTTCCATTTCATCCAGGGTCTTGATTATTAATTGTGCGCCCGTCCAGGAAAGCCTATCCGAAAGACTGCCTGCAGTATCATCCGGTGTGATCTCAATTTTTTCCTGAAAAAGGACAGGCCCGGTATCCATTCCTTCATCCATAAGCATGGTGGTTATCCCTGTCGTTTTTTCGCCGTCAATGACTGCACGGTTTATGGGAGACGCCCCCCTGTACTTCGGCAGCAATGAAGCATGGATGTTTATACATCCTGATTCAGGAAGATGAATAATGTCTGATGGTAAGATCTGACCATACGCTACGGTAACTATTACAGAAGGACACAATGCTTTGAGTTCATGTATAAATGCAGGGTCCCGGACGTTCTCAGGCTGAAACACCCTGATTCCTGCCTTGAGCGCTTCTTCCTTGACCGGGCATGCATGCACCTTTCTCCCCCGACCGCTTTTCCTGTCAGGCTGGGTCACAACTGCAATGATCTCACGACCATCATCCAGAAGCGCTTTTAAGGGAGCAACGGCAAATTCAGGAGTACCAAAAAAAACTATTTTCAAGATTTCTCCTCATGTAATAAATATACTAATCCCCATTATCAAATAACTACCCTGCAGCATGCTATATGTTATTAACTTTGGTCATTCCCGAGGCCTGCCTGCCGGCAGGTTTGTTAATCGGGAATCCAGAAATCACAACGCATTAATGTCTTTGTTCTGCAATCTATTATATCAGGATGATTTTGTCAATGAGGGGACAAAGAATGGAAGATTAACTGCTGCTTACTGCCTGTTCTCTTTTGTAACGTTTTTTAAAGAACTCTTTTTTAATGCGTCCTATTCTGTCAACAAACAATATGCCGTTCAGGTGGTCTATCTCATGCTGAAGCGCCCTTGACAGCAGGCCGTCCGCTTCTATTTCAACTGCCTTTCCATGCCTGTCATGCGCCTTGACCGTGACCTTTCCAAACCTTTTGACCATGGTCGTATATTCAGGGATGCTGAGGCATCCTTCCTCATTCGCCTCTTCTCCTTCATGGCAGATGATCTCAGGATTGCACAAGACCATCAGTGCGGTCTCTTCACTTCCAACGCTCACATCAATAACGGTCAGCCGCTTTGGTACCCCGACCTGATTGGCAGCAAGCCCTACACCCGGAGCAGCATACATGGTCTCGACCATGTCATCGATCAGCTTCTGAAGCTCATCACCAAAATCATCAATATCTTCGGTCTTTTTCTTTAAAATCTCGTCCGGATATTTTTTTATCTCTCGTATAGCCATATTTTTAATCTAAACAATTTAATGTATAAATAACAAGGAATCAGTAGGCCGTGACGCGTGATGCGTGACGAGTGATGAGTGAACAACATAGAAACTTATTGATTTTTAAGATTTTTTTAATTTACCCGTCACGTGTTACGCGTCACCCGTTACGGTAGTTAGAGTTGTATTTAATTACCCCGTTTCGCGTCACTCATCACGCGTCACGGCTTTTAGAACCCTTTTTCTGACCACATCTCATCACGAAATTTCACTGACTTGTTCCTGCCGGTCTCTTTAGCCTTATAAAGGGCCACGTCAGCAAATTTGATCGCCTGCCAGAAGCTTTCTGTATCTGAGGGAAATTCACTTATTCCAAGACTTATTGTCTTTGTGATCGTGCCGTCTGTTATCTTTATTTTCGATTTCCCGACTGTCTCCCTGATCTTTTCTGCACTCTTCATTGCGTCTCCTTCACTAATGTCCATCAATATGACAAGAAATTCTTCTCCTCCAAACCGGATGACAAGATCGGCCTTTCTCACACTTTTGCTGATAAGGTTGGATGTTTCCTTGAGCACTGCATCTCCCACGCTGTGCCCGTGCAGATCATTAATCTGCTTAAAGAAATCAAGGTCACACATTATTAACCCGACGCTCTTGCCCCTTCTGAGCGAGCTCGCTACCAGCGTCTCTGTGTATTCCTGTAAAAATCTCCTGTTATATAACCCGGTCAACGGGTCTTTCAGCGCAGATTCTCTCAGGGTATTCATCAGCCTCTTTGCCTCAATAACAGACAGTGATTCCTTTATGAACTGCTCTGCCTTAAACATCCTTTTGTTTTTGAGTTCCTCATGGTAATTATTCTCGTCAAAGAGAAACTGGACAACCCCTCCTGTCTTACCTCCCACGATCATGGGCAGGCACAGATGGACCTTTGCCGTGTCTCTCTTGAAATGTTTGCATACATCAGGGTAATCCATGGATGATATGGAATGTCCGGTTTTTTTCACTTTACATAATTCGCAATTGTCCAGAATATCCTCGGTACAGAAAATCTCCTTATGATTTAACATAATCGGCTGTACCGGCTTCATTTTGTCCTTGGTACCGGTAACTTCATAGATTACATAGTCATAAAGATTACATTGTTCACTGAATGCCTTGCCAAGTCGTGAATACACATCTTCAAGGCTTTCATCCTCTTCGATCACCTTTTTGAACGTGACAATGTCATATATCTCTTTTGTAAGCGTATTAAAATCTTTTGATAAAAGTCCGATCTCATCTTTTGAACGGATCACAATCTTATTTGAAAGATCGACTTTGCCTGCGCCTAACAGCCGTATCTGACGGATGATGGCGGTAACAGGTACGGCAATTGATTTTGAGATCGAAATGGTGAATATAACGAGCAGTGCTGTGGCAATCAAGAGGACCGTTATAAAGC
>CAMYJJ010000206.1 GCA_947258735.1 Thermodesulfovibrionia bacterium
AGGATAGTGGACGTTAATGCCTTTATGTAATCAAAGAAATTGTCTATTTCATAATGGACGGGTTCTTTCCCGTATCGGAATGCACCTATTTCCTGTTTTGAATCAAGTCTCAGTCCCAGTGTCTCCCTGTTGTAAATGTAGGGGCTGCTTGCCGGGTTCTTCTTAAGGAAACGTCTGTTTTCTTTCTCGTAATAATCTGTTTTTCTGGCCATTTTTGCCATGCTTATATATTTCTTCCGATCAAATAACTTAACAGGATAGTTATTTAACACCCCCCCGTCAACGTACACATCCTCCCTTGCATTTCTGATGGCTGTGAAAAAAAGCGGAATGGACATGGATATGCGCACTGCATCAGCAATACGCACAGTCGGGGTATGTTCATATGAAAAGACCTCGCCAAACCGTGTGCTGAGATTGGTGCCATATACATAGAGGTCCGGCCGGTCTGCGTATTTCAGGTCCCTGAACGTTGCATTCGGAGTGCCAAGTTTCTTTTTAACTTGTTTGCCAATCCATGTATGAAAAAAATCGCCCTTGTTCCATCCGAATTTACTTACCAGCCTGTGTGTATCACGAAGTATGCCCCAGCTGTCATCAGCAAATTTATTGAAATCAAGCTTCTTTAAAATGTTGCGGGTCTGCGCAGTTGTGAACCCGAGGGCAAACAGTGCTGCATTGATTGCCCCTGCTGAAGTGCCGCCCACTCTGATAATCTCCGGCAGGATACCCTCTCTTTTCAATACCTGCATGGCTCCAACATATGCAATACCTTTGACCCCGCCTCCTTCAAAAACAAGATTCCTGAAATGATACCCCATGATCTCCTCCTGTAATCATATACTTTGATTATGTGTCAGATACTATGTAGTGATATGACAAATATGATATATATACATTTGATCGCAATACGAGAAATGTATTAAAGTGAAAAAGCAAAATCATTATAGGCCATGAGCGAGAGGATTGTTGAAATCCTTACCCGCTTCTTAAACACATACGGCAGTATTTTTATTATGAATTTTGATCGTGCCATATTAGTTGAACACAACAGGGTGCAGAGTCGTATGGCAAACAGCAGACGGTACCTGAATTTAACAGGGTCAAGATCATTTGCACGCTTCCAGAAATCAATATTCCAGTAATGCTGAAGCTTACTGTAGATTGAGTCAAATGAGTATGCGTCCCTGACAATACTCCTGTATCCTTCATAAAGTTCTTCAGATGATAACGCAGGATGATCAAACACCACGTGTTTTGTATCATATTTACTCCAATCCGTATGAAGTATTTTTCCATTGTCAGACAGGCGCTTGAATAACTTAGTGCCCGGAAAGGGGGTGAGGATATTAATTAATGGCATAAGCAGTCTGGATGTACTGATAAATTCAGATAACTCCTGAAATGTCTGTTCAGAATCAAAATCATACCCCACAATAAAAGAACTGTGAACAAGGAGTCCATATGACTGTATTTTATTGATGGCCTGCATATAGTCAAATCGCTGATTGATCCCCTTGTCCATGCTGGAAAGATTATCCCGGGAAATAGACTCGAATCCGATAAAAATGGCTCCGCACCCGCTGTCTCTCATTAATTCCAGCAGTTCATCCTCTCTTGAAATATTAATAGATGCCTGGCACATCCAGTTGATGTTTAATGGTTTGATTGCGGTGAATAGTTCCCGTGCAAACTTCCTGTTGGCAATGATATTATCATCAGCAAAGAATATGGCATGTTTCTTTTTATATGTGACAGTGGAGCTGTTAATGAGCTGTAGTTCCCTGACTACCTGTGCTGCGGTTTTGCTCCTTATCTTTTGACCATCAAAGGCGTGGACAGAGCAGAATTCACAATGAAAGGGGCAGCCCTTTGTCGTCTGAACAATGTCGGACAAATACTGCTCTTTTGACATTGCCCTTCTGTCTGCAACAGGGTAACGCGTAAGGTCTGTGAGACTGTCGGCTTTATATATTTTCTGTAAACGGTTATTTTCAGCATCATCCAGAAGTGCTTTCCAGACCTGTTCGGCCTCACCTATGACTACACTGTCACAATGCTGCAGTGCCTCTTCTGTACACATGGAGGGATGGATGCCCCCAAGTACAGTTCTGGTTCCTTTTTTTTGAAATCTTTCTGATATGGCATAGGCCCTTTTGGCAAACATTGTTCTTACGCTTATACCTGCGAGATCGGCATTCCACTCATAATCGATTTCCTCTATGTTTTCGTCAAAGACCCTCACTTCATGTTTAGAAGGAGTTAAGGACGTCAGAGTGGGAATGGCAAGAAGATATGATATGTATTTTTTAGAAAATAGAAATTTTGAATAAAAACTGTAATCATAAAAGCTCTTCTCGTTATGAGAGCTGCTTATCGGAATTATTAAGGCTATCCTCATTTTGCAATACTACCTCGTTTCATTATAAATCTGAATATTATACATTTAACCTAATTTAATTTAGTACTAACGTAGAAAAAGAGGGTTCAAGGATTCGACCGGCTGTTGCTCAAATCACGTATTGTCACCCTGAACTTGTTTCAGGGTCTCATAACCTCTTGCTACCCATAGATTCTGAAACAAGTTCAGAATGACAGTTATTACGTTTATTGATATGGGCAACAGCCGGTTGAGGGATGAAACAGACAGAATAAAAAAAGACCTTCTTGCGATGAGTATGCATATGCATCACAACACATTGAATACGTTTATTACGGTATGCCCGTTTTTCGTTATAAAGTTCAGGAGTGACGCGGGTCAGTACTGATTACTCTTTATATTGAAAATCATAACCGGTACAGAATGGGAAATTACTGTTGTACCTCAACATTGATATTACCCAATATAAAATGTCAAAATTATCTTTTGGTTTTCATAATTGGTAATAGTGGTGCATAAAGGAGAAAGAACAGGTAATGCTCGATAAGAGATACAATCCCAAAGATATTGAAGCTAAATGGTATGCCTTCTGGATGGAAAAGGAATACTTTAAAGCTGAATCAAAAAGTGATAAGCCGCCGTACTGCATCGTTATTCCACCGCCGAATGTCACAGGCTCTCTTCATATAGGACATGCCCTTGACAATACGCTGCAGGACATCATGATCCGGTGGAAAAGGATGTCAGGGTTTAATACGCTCTGGATGCCCGGCACCGATCATGCAGGGATCGCAACGCAGAATGTGGTGGAAAAGGACCTTAAGGAAAAAGGGACTGACAGGCATACCCTCGGCAGGGAGGCATTCATTGAAAAAGTATGGGAGTGGAAAAAGCTGTACGGCGGGACCATTATCAACCAGCTTAAAGTGCTTGGAGCTTCATGTGACTGGAGCAGGGAGAGGTTTACCCTTGATGAAGGACTGTCAAAGGCTGTTCGTGAAGTATTCGTACGGTTATATGATGAAGGTCTCATTTACCGGGGAGAGTATTTAATCAACTGGTGCACGCGTTGCCATACAGCGCTGTCAGACCTGGAAGTTGAACATGAAGACAAGAAGGGTAAACTGTGGAATATCAGGTATGACTTTGCAGGAGAAGCAGGCAGTCTGTCGGTTGCTACTACCAGGCCTGAGACCTATCTCGGAGATACAGCGGTTGCGGTAAACCCTGAGGACAAGAGATATACTCACCTAGTTGGAAAGAAAGTAAGGCTTCCCATTATTGACAGGGAGATCCCGATCATTGCTGATGAGTTTGTTGACTCCACGTTTGGAACCGGTGCGGTAAAAGTAACCCCTGCACATGATCCCAACGATTTTGAGATGGGCAAGCGCCATGGGTTGCCGTTCATTAATATATTGACCGGAGACGGCACGATGTCGGAAGAGGCAGGCCCCTATAGAGGCATGGACCGTTTTGAATGCAGAAAAAATGTACTCAAAGATCTCGGGGAGATTGGACATCTGGAAGCGACCAAAGACCATGACCATGCAATCGGCCATTGTTACCGGTGTAAAACCATTGTTGAACCGTATCTTTCCAAACAGTGGTTCGTCAAGATCAAACCGCTGGCTGATGAGGCGATAAAGGCTGTTAAGGACGGCAGGATAAAGATAATCCCCTCGGGATGGGAGAACAGCTACTTTGACTGGATGGAAAATATCAGGGACTGGTGCATATCACGGCAGATATGGTGGGGCCACAGGATTCCTGTCTGGTACTGTGACAGCTGTGAAGAAATTATTGTCTCAAGAGAGACGCCGGAGATATGTATCTGCGGCAGTTCTGCATTGCGGCAGGATGAAGACGTTCTTGATACCTGGTTTTCATCAGCGCTCTGGCCGTTCTCGACCCTCGGATGGCCTGATGAAACTGACGACCTCAAGACCTTTTATCCGACAAGTGTGTTAATTACCGGGTTTGATATATTGTTTTTCTGGGTAGCAAGGATGATCATGATGGGGCTCAAATTCAGGGGAGAACAGCCATTTGATCATGTGTATATCCATGCCCTTATCAGGGACGCTGAAGGACAGAAAATGAGTAAGTCGAAGGGGAATGTTGTAGACCCGCTTGAGATGACAGAGAAATTCGGTACCGATGCTGTACGGTTTACCCTTGCAGCATATGCAGCACAGGGCAGGGACATCAAGTTTTCTGAAGAGAGAGTAGAGGGATACAGGCACTTCCTTAACAAAATTTGGAATGTGACCCGGTTTATCTCCATGAATATGGATGGAGGGACAGAGATTATTTCAGGACCTGATCTGCATGCTTCAGCCGCATCTCTTTCACTTGCCGACAGATGGATCATGAGCCGTCTTTCAGGAGTAAGCAGGGATGTTAATCATGCACTTGATGAATACAGGTTCAATGATGCGGCAAGTCTCCTGTACCAGTTTGTGTGGCATGAGCTGTGTGACTGGTATGTTGAGATGATCAAACCTGAACTGAGCGGGAATCATGCTGCATCAAAGAGTGCTGCAATCAGTACGCTTGTGCATGTATTTGAATCTGCTCTTGCGCTGTTACATCCCTTTATGCCTTTTATTACTGAAGAAATCTGGCAGCAGCTCCCTTCAAGACCGGAGGTTGAAAGCCTGTGCATCAGGGCATATCCTGTTTATGATGAACAACGCCATGAATCAGATAAAAAAATGGCATTTGTTATGGATGCAGTAACCGGTATAAGGAGTATAAGGGGTGAACTGAATATTTCACCTTCGCTTGAGCTGAAGGTCTTTATTAAGGCAAATGATGAAGCAGCAGAAGTGCTGAATGAGAATATGACATTTATTGCAAAACTGGCAAGGACATCTGAAATCGTTATAAACAGAGATATCGATGTACCAAAGAATTCAGCTACAGCTGTCAAACCATTGATGGAGATATTTGTACCTCTCAAGGGCATTATTGATGTGGATGCTGAGATCACCAGATTGAAAAGGGATTTCACCAAAACTGAAAAAGACCTTGCCTTTATAAAAAAGAAGCTTGCAAATATG
>CAMYJJ010000207.1 GCA_947258735.1 Thermodesulfovibrionia bacterium
CCCGATGTCATACCTTGGGGGATCGCTGAAAGTGCAGAAAGAAATTTTTTACTGGCTGCTCTTAATCAGTCTGATCATTGTGGCCCTCCGGATTTATGTATGGGAACATACGACAATAAAACTCAAAATGGGGCAGACAGGCAAGATTGTCCTTTCTCTACTGTCAGGTTCTGTGCTCGGGCTTGTTTCCGGAATAGTCGGGATTGGCGGTGGAATTTATCTGATTCCGTTGATCATAATTTTTGGTCTGGGCACAGAAAAAGAGGCCGCTGCATGCGGTGCTATTTTTATCTGGGCAAACTCGTTGTCAGGACTGATTTCAAGACTTCAGTACAATATGATAGACCTTTCAGCCTATGTCCTTCCCATCATCGCTGTGATAGCGGGAAGCATACTGGGATCATTCATGGGGGCCACTAAATTTTCTCCAAAAACCATGCAGAAAGTACTCGGGATGATTATTATCGTTGCGATAGCTTTATTATTAAGAAAAGTGTTGACGATATAGTTGATACCTGTTTCTGAGTGATAATAACAGCTTCTGCAACAGTAATTAATTTAATGAATCCGTCATTCCCGCGGTGCTATGAGCAGGAATTCAGAACACGAGGGTATCGAGGGATGCCCGATTACTAACTTCGGGCATGACAGTCATATAAAGCAGCATTATAAGCAAACTCTCATTCATCTACCTGCCCGCTTCTACAAAGTATGTCAGCCCTGTTTCATCTTTCCTGATATCAACGGCCTCCCTCTCAAAGCCGGCTTCAGTCATCAGTCCGTTTACATGTTCTTCAGACCGGTAATTAAGTTTCCAGTCAGCCAGGTACTCCATCCATACCCTGAATGGGTTTTCTTCTATTGAATTGGCAAAGAACAGCCTTCCTCCCTCAGCAAGCAGGTTCTTTCTGGTCTGCTTCAGAAAAAAAGCCACGTGTCGGTCTGACATGTGGTCAAACATGCCTCCTGTCACTATCAGGTCAAATGGCCCCAGCTTTTCCACTTTTCTTAATGCCTGTATAATATTACCCGGGATCACATGGAGGTGCTTAAGGTGTTCAAGTCTCTTTTTGGATAATACAAGTGCATCATCATCTATATCATTTATGATTAATTCAAAATCAACTTTTCCTATATATTTGGATATACTCAATATGTCCCTGCACCCCCCGCATCCCACAGACAGAATTTTCATTTTATCTCCGCCATTCAGCAGAGTTGCGAGCAGTATCTCTGACTGATGGTGCAGCTTGTTCCTGTGCTGCTGGGCAATGGCGGAGTTCAGGGCATATTCCTCGATAAAATACTCAACCGTTCCGTACACCGACTTATTATCCATATCACAGATATACTCCACGGTCTCATAATCACCGGGATACTTGCGCGGCCATTCCTGAAGACGCTTAACAAACACAGAGCGGCTGTGGATATCTCTGGCAGGTCTTATTATCTCTTCTATTTCGGTCCGGGTCATACCGTTCTTTTCAGCTTCAATGATAGAAAAGCAGAGCTCATGCATGGACGCAACAACTTTATGAAAAAGTTGATGGCTGCCGTCTGTTATATGTTCCTCCAGGGCGGTGAAACTGTCAACACTTTTTTGTAGTCTATTCATGAGTAACTGACAAAATAAATTAAGATTAAACTTCTTAATGATAATGAGTAAGGAATTAGTTAGTTGCTATTGCGTATAGAGTTAGTTGTCACCCTGTAAAAAGTTCAGGGTGACAGTTAAAAGCACATTGGGTTTTCACAATAGATTCTGGATACGTAGAGGAGATATTATATAATTTTCAGCAGGAAATGTGAATACTGGCCGATTATAACAGGGAAACTACCGTCGGAAAGTATCCCTTATCCATTTTCAGACTATGCAACGATCATTAAACAGAATATTGTGGTTATGAGCAGCATCAAAGCTGTGTAGCAGATGCCGCGAATGCGGTTTCTGCGCGTGTTTACCGGCCTGATGATATTAAATGCTTCCGGGTCCAGGATGCCCTGCTCTTCAAGTGAAAATACCTTCCTTGTAAAATGTCTGACCCAGTGGGGAACAGATAATTCCTTCAGGTAAGCGGAAAATATATGTTCCATGCTCTGCTCATCAAGCTCATGTCTAAACCATTGGGTATAGGCAATCTGAAAGCACCTGAATTCAGATATCTGAAGAAGGCACGCTGCCGAGGAAATTGCCAGTATGTCTTTGCAGGAGTCATCCTTCCTGCCATTAAGAAGTTCATCAAGCTGGGATTTAATGCGGTCGCCAAGTTCCTTAAGGTCTGCATCGGTGTGTGATAACTTCATAACAAAACACCTCTTTCTGGATTATAGCACCTCTATGATGCTCATGCCCGTATTATCGGAACATTCAGGGCCCGGCTGAAACGAATGTATGATCTTTGCCAGGATAACCTTAAAAACCAGGAAGTTGCATTCAATGTTATAATAGTTTTTTTAAAATTTCGTTTAAACAGTAATTATCCAGATAATTAAACAGACCATATCAAGGAGGCCGCTTTGGAAAAATATGCATATGTCATTATTCCTTTCCAGGTTCATGAAGATAAGATTGATGAAGCTAAACAGGTTATCAGTGAGTTAATCACAAGTGTAAAGGAAAACGAACCGGGCGTACTTTTATATCAATCACTTCAGCTAAAGAAAGATCCCTCAAGTTTTATTCATTACATCATCTTTTCTGATGAAGATACCCATTTAAAACATCGAAGTGCACCCTACGTGCTGGATTTTATAAAGAAGCTGTATAAGCTGTGTCCAAAAGAACCATTCCCTCTGTTTTATGATACTATTGATGCATGCGGTCAAATGCTGGACCATATGGAAAATAAATAAAGGCGATGGAAGAGTTCCTGAACAAACTGCCATGGGGTATCATTGTAATTCTCTGTCTTACACTTGGACTGGCCCCTTACAAGCCTCCTCACATACTGGAGAAGATCACCATGCTTATTCAGGGCAAGCTTGTGCGTCCTGTCGACTGGTTTGATCTGGTCTTTCATGGGGTCCCCTGGGTATTGCTTATACTAAAAATTATAATTGGAAGGAAATGAGACCGTCGAGCGTCGTGCGTTCATGTTGCTCGTAATTCAATCCTCGTTAATTGTGATTTGTTATTTAAGGCCCGATGGTCGACGCGCGACGAATCTTTACCTCGGTGTCAGGAGCAGCGTCCCCTGATCGGTCTTAAGGTCCATACTGAACCTTCCAAGATAGTTCAGACCAAGCAGGCCAAGCCCCGGCCTTTCCGGAATATCAACGACAAATGCCTTTACATCGTACTCAGTCCATCCACCAATCTCTATGGAGTCAAGGACCACTGCAGCTGCCTTTACCTTTCCCCCGACGGTAGACAACGAATGGGTGGCCCTGCCTACTCTCAGTCCGAGCGACCGGGCCGTCGATGATGTAATGGTCACCACTGTGGCGCCGGTGTCTACCAGAAAATTCTGGTTGACTGAACTGTTTACAGAAGCATCAACCGTAATCCTGTTTGATCCGGGAGGAAATTGAATCACTATTTTCCCTTCTTCTCCTTTCATCTCTGAAATGCGAAGGGCAAGAAGCTGTACCCGGTCTTGATAGGCTGCGGGATAATCCATGAGATACAACAGGCGTTCAGCCTCCTGCCAGTCACCTTCCAGCAGTGCCAGTTCTACTCCCAGCAGATGAATGTGCGGGTCATCAGGGTAATAGGACTTGGCTGAATTAAAAATCCTCCATCCTGCATATATCTCTGCTTCTGCAACCATGCCATGCAGCCAGCCCTGATAGTATTGCACATGCAGTTTGTCAAGGGCCGGTGCATTGTCACCTGTCTGGCCTGCAATATATCTGCCGGTGTCTTCAATCGTATTAATTGCCGTTTCATATCCCAGTTCATCTGCCATGATCCTGACAACATCCATCAACAGATATATGTCCTTTATTTCCTTCAGCACCTGGCTGCTCATTATTTCAACAACCCTGCCTCCTGATCCATTTCGCACGGCATGGGTTAAAAGCACACGCATTTTTTTTATAATCTCCTGAGGCATTACATATGCGGGAGTGTCCTCTTTGGACAGTCGGGGCTGCAGCCTGAAACCGCTGACAAAGGCTGCAAGACGTTCCATAATATCACTGGTATCGTCCAGCGACATGGCAAAGGCAAATTTCTCTTCCCTGCCATGTGCAAATGTCATGTCATAAAAATACCTTACCCGGGTGTTGTTCTCCAGGTCTGCTCCTTCTTTACCGGGCCACATATATCCTTCAGCCAGCCATGCTCCAAACGTCCACCCAACTATATTTCCATTTTGCAGGAAGATGCCTGTTTCATTGATATCATCAGGCAACGCAGCAGAGGTAAAAAAACCCCTGGCAGATCCACCCCGCAAAGAAACGAATGTATTGTCCTTATCTGACTCAAGACTCTTCCAGGAAAGCGGTTCATCTTCATTCCAGGAAGCAATCTCACTTATTTCCGGAATACTGTTTTTGCTGGTTACCTGCCACAGCCCGATGTCATCCCCGCTGATCCAGAGTCCGCCTGACACGTTGTATTCACCACCTGAGTCAGGATAAAATATCCATTTGTTTCCACCGAAACAGGCACGGGCCGGCAATGCAATCCACCCGTTTCTGGTCAAGCCTGCCCTGAACTTCCTGATCTGCCTGCCCCATGGGTCTGAAACCATTATCCATCCGGCAACAGCATTCTGATTCGCCTTCAGTTCATCAACAGGGAAATCCAAAGGTTCTATGCTTGCAGCATTATCAGTGTCTTTTAAGACCGACAACTGCTTTCTGGCATCAATAAGCCGTGCCTCAAGCTCTTTCAGCCTGTTTTCATATTGCTCTTTTTCTTCAGTTGATATCCCTGCTTCAAGATATTCAGGCCCGGAATCCTGTCTGTTAACGTAAGCATATAAGACGGCAATAACAAGCAGTACAAGGAGGATAAACAATGCAATTCTGCGGCCTGCAGTGCTGTAACCTGTAAAATCAGAAAGAGGTGCGCCGCACTTTGAACAGTAGCTCAATGAGGTGTCATTATCTGCCTGACAGTTCCTACACTTGATATATTCGATCCTGGACATGATTTATGCTAATACCTGAAAACGTACTGTTTATATAATGCCATACTTTTATTCCATTGTTCGATTATCGCGGTCGTTTGCGATTCTGATTTCCCTGACATTGTAATGCCCTCATAATGCTCCTCACTTTGTCGATACCATCTATGTGCAAATGAATTCCCGGGGCTTTTTGTCTGAAATCTTCAGCTTACATATTCATACTGCAATGAAAACAAAGTAAATCTGTTCCCCTTCAACTATCTGTTAAAGTTAGTTCATCGCATTGCCGTCTTATAAGAAGCAGAAAGGGTATACGGATAAACAAAGATAAAAATACGGAATTAATGATATAAATC
>CAMYJJ010000208.1 GCA_947258735.1 Thermodesulfovibrionia bacterium
ACCAACGCTTCCATCAGATGCAACAGAAAGAACCATGTCACTGATTGAAAAGTATTCAATTGTTCCATCAGAGCTTTGTACCTTCATTGACACTGCACAGTTACCGCTGTCATCGCACGTTATTATGCCGATATTACTGTCAAATTGAGCGCCGTCATCATCCCCGAAACTGGCAATTGCCCAGTTGCCCTCAAGGTCAGCAGTCGAATAAGTCCTGTCCCCTTTCTTCATTATGAGCATTGAATAGAAACGGTTTATATCATTTCCCGGGGCAGACGCGGCTACAGCCAGGTTTCCGCTGCCCGAAATAGAGCCGCTGAACTGCCCGTCATTAAAGACGACTGACCCGTCGTCATTAACCAGATAAACACTGCTGCCTGAATAGGGCAGAACCGCTCCATCTCTATTGCCAGTCCCATTAGCAGAATAATTCCCCGAACCATCAGGAGTCAGTATGGAAGAATATGCCGAGTAATAATACGGGCCGTCAGCGTCATATTCGTATTCAATAGAATAATAATTACCTGAGAAGTCCTCGTTGCTGTATGTCTTTGTATCGTCTATTTTTACACCAACTACTATCATCTGTGCATCAAGATCATCCGTCCAGTCCATAATAAACATGTTTCCATTGTCAGAAAGAATAAACTTGTGGACCTCTGTTCTGTCACTGAAAACTTCGGTAATCGTAGTACTTCCATCAGGATTTAGGTTTGTCGAATATGTAAAGTCTTCCACAATCGGGGCAGGACTGACCGTGCCGTTCTCATTTTCTACTTTAGTCTCGGTTGCTGTGCCGTCACTTCTTAAAATTGATGTTCCAGTCACTGTTAACCAGGCTCCATCGTTAACATGTGCCAGATTTGCAAATCCCCATTTGCCGACAATGACGTCATCAGCAATAAAGCTCTTCATTTCGATAAGCGCACCGAACTCCCCTGTGGATGTACGAAGGTCACCCTGAGCAACCAGTCCAATACCCTTTACGTAAACGGAAAAGCGTTTGAGTCCGCCGGGCAGAGTCTCATTTGCATTCGGCTCATATGATGCCGGGAAGCCAAGGGTGTTTATACCGAAGTTCAGAGGCACTACAGGCGTTCCAGGTTCAACAGCAAAAATCACAAGAGCGTCGGGGTATAATACTCCGGAAATGGTAACATCCCTTATGTCAACAAGCTTGGGGTCTTCTTGACCACTATGGGGTAAACCCGTATTTCTGTCCGTACAATCTGTTACAGGCTCGAAAATAATGATATCTCCATCTATCAACAGGCCGGGGTATATTGACGCTGGCGTATCACAAACAAATGTTTCATTACCCCGTATTTGAACCTCCGTGCCGTCATTCGTTACATTATAGAACTCATCAAATGTGTCAGGGTTACCCATATTGGCATTTGGGAAAACACCTATCTTTATCGTCTCGGTGCCGTTAATTATCTCAGTACCGATGATCTTATTGATATATGTCATGCCTTCTTCACCGGGATCTCCCAGTCTTGTTTCGTACACACGAATTGATGAATCAACAGGGGAGTAATCGGAAAAAATAATCGGCGATGGAGGCACAGAGTCCGGAGTAAACACTATATAGTTAACAGACCTGTTCTCCAGATCAGCTACTCCGTCGCCATCCGTAGTATTGATATCTCGGGCCTCAGACCTTATATAGTAAGACTCCCCCTCAGCCATGACACCCGTCGGGATAGCTACGGCTGTAAGAGTGCTTTTCGGACTCTGATAAAGAATGTCCGTCCTTGAGAAATTAAAAACAGCAATTCTGTATTCGTCAGCTCCGGTAACGGGATCAAAAGAAATCGTCGGAGTCGTGCTGTTGTCAGACACTGCCAGGTTCTGAATAACGTCAAGCTGCGCAGGATTATCTATGGGCGCCGTATCCATCTCGGCAATCCCACTCTGGTAATTCTCAACTGTTACGCGGTACGTGCCGCTCTGGCCGGTATACATTGGATGATTGTAGAATCCATCTTCACCGCCTATTGAATAATTAAGATTATATATATTAGGATCTGTAACTGGATTTAAGTTAACTACTGTCGCAGATTGGATATTGCCGGGAACTCCGAGCGGGTCGTCAACCACTGCTTTCAGATGGAGATACCACCCGTCAGGACGGCCACCGGGATGATTTGCAAAAGTTTCTGTGAATACATGAAACTTCGTGATTGAAACACTACTCTGCGATAATAGAAAATTTATATTTTCCGTATTTGTATTAATAGAGACAGAGACAGGCGTTGCCGAGCTCCAGTCATATGTATCATCGAAATACTCGCGAATGTAACTTCCAAAACTATCTGCAGTTACACGATATTGATCTGATCCAAGACCCTGGATCAGGTAATTTCCTTCTGCGTCAGTATATGTGCCTCCACCCCAGCGTCCACTATGATAACTCTGAGCAGAAACCCATACATCGAAAACAGGCTGACCTGTGTCCCCCGCAGTGACTCTGCCTGAAATTGTGCCGCCTATGGATAAGTCAATGTCAATGCCTCCGGTATCTGCGGATGAGAGAACCGCGACGGCAGTTACCGCCGGTTGAGTATACACATCATCATAGTACTCTCCCGCATAGATGCCCGTCCCACTGGACATCACACGATAGTATCCTGGCGGTAAATCTGTTAATGTGTAATACCCGTTTCCATCCGTTAATGTACTCCGCTTCCAGTCATCAAATGTAAACTGGAATGTATGGGCCTGCACTGATATCCCCGAAGCAGGTATACCGTCGGCAGTTACTCTTCCGGAGATAGAACCCGTGGGCGGATTAAAAATGCTGTTATAGAGGAAACTGGCCTCTGTAAAAGAATAATTGCTGACATTCGCAGTCTCGACTTCTGCAACTACGGTATAGTCATAAGTATCTCCTACTGACAGTGGAGGGCCATTGTAATAAACATTTGTCCAGGATGGCCAGACATCATAGCTCTCCCACAACCTGTAGGGATCAGGAGAACCAGGATTAACTATATTACGGCTGTTAAGATCAATAAAGTAATTATCTGCTTCAGGTATTCCAGCCCACAAGAAATTAATGGTGCCACCAGTTTCACCTTCCGGTTGTAAGTATGTGACAAAATCCTCAACAAATCCTGTTATGGTTTTATCAAAAGAGCAAGCACTAAAGGCGTCACTTATGATTATTGTATAAGTTTGTGGATCGACAGGAGCATTGGTTCCGAGAAAGGGATTATTTTCAGGCCACCATTCTCCTGCTGAAGGAATATATTCAAAATTCATAGTACCTGTTATTCCAGGTCCCGTTGCTGATACAGATGTAAGTTCCTGGTAGTCATCTTCGACAAAAATACCGGCGTAATACCCATCACTCCAGTGCTCTGAAAATACTGTCGTCTCATCAAATTCATTGAATAAGAGGCCCCAGTCTTCATGAGAAAAGTTGGGGAATATCCCGCTCCATGTGGGATCAGGAACTGAACAGGGTATGTCCGATACGAAGAACGGGAGATAGTCTCTTAACACAATCGGAAAATCAAAAAACTGTGTTAAATCTAATCGTATATAATCTCCTGTATTGTCTCTGAATCCCGGGTCTTCCGGTCTGATATCTTTTGCACCGGACATAGATTCCAGAATGTCTTCAAGTAATAAACGAAAAACCTCTTCAGTTGGCAGATCTATGGGATCAATTGAGATCATATCATCAAGTTGAGAGTCCGTTTCACTTCTGATAAAAGATGATGCCTCTAAGTAGAGGTTTATCGATTCCGTAAAAGCTGACTTGGCGAGGGCAAACTGTCCTGATCTTTCGATGGTAAACAAGTCGGGAAAGTCGGTGAGGACCTGACTCAGCACTGAAGGAGTATCAAACTTGATCATATTAAAAATATCATCAATATCTACATCTTCGTTGTATGCTGTATGGGAATAGATCAAGCCCATCACAGCATAAAGAGATGACTTAAGAATGGCTATGTCACCATAATCCACTTCAATATCTCCAGGAACACCAAAAGCGCCGTAAGTTTTGCCGAATGTCTGGGGATTCAAAATGATTTGAAAACCAGAGTCAATTTTGGTCAGGTTACTCAAAGATCCTTCAATTTCAGGGATTACATAGTTAAGTAAAAAATCCTGAATCTCACCGCCTGTTGGAACATCAGATGGAAGAACAACTTCACCAACTGTGTCTCTCTGATAATCCGCCGTCCACTCATAAAGGCTTCGTCCCATAGGGCTTATATTAAGGCTGTCAAGTATCTCTTTAATGCTGTCCAACTCATTTGGATCAATACCGTCCTGGTTCAGTTCTATGGAACTGAGCAGCCGTGTAACCGCATAAAAGAAATTTGCTTCCTGACTCTCTGAATTGATATCGACAGCTAATTCAAAAGCAGTGTTTGCAGAGACAAGCTCCATGTTTTCAAGAAGTGCTCTTCCCCTTGCAATCAAGTCGGATGCAGACATAAGGCCCGGGTGAAGCAGATCGTCTGCAGGGTTAGTGCCTGCGCTATATTCCTCAAAGTTTGTATAGCCGTCATTATCCAGATGACCGCCGGCATCAGTAGCATCGTTAATATTCAGTCCATACAGGGCCTCCCATGCATCAGGCATGAAATCGCCGTCAGTATCTATGATCTGCGCAAAGCTTGGGGTAAACATTGTTATGAGAGCGATGAAAAACACTACCAGTAGTATTTTCTTATTCATGGTTATATGTCTCTCTTTCTAAGTAACTCTATAGTTTTAGTCCCTAATTGAATTGAATCTAATTTCATATCAGTCGTATATCCTTCGCCCATCTTTTGTAAGCCATCACTTGATGTAAACATGAATTCATCATCAGTTTTAAGTATTTTTTTCTTATAATCTAGAAACAAAGTATTGGTATTCAATGTTCTGCCGTCGCTTGCAGATAACTTCACATTCCCCTCAAAAAGCAACTCCCGTGTTCCCAGAAAGAGCGTTGAACGATCACTGCTAATCGTAGCAACTTCATGGTTGTCTTCATAAATATTGACTGTTATGCCTTCAATCTCTGCAATTTTTTGAAATGCTAGACGTAAAAAGCCTACTTTTTTATTTCTGATATAAGCTTTTTGTGCAATTACCTTATATCCGGTACCATTGTTATTTAATTCAGACAGAGCAAAACCTTTTATGGACGCAAAAGATCTTTTACCGGAATCCGTCATGTCTCCGTCGAAGCTGCTTTTATTTTCTTTTCCATCATGTGTAGTATTTTTTTCGTATAGAAAGATAAGTGACAAAAGAATTGTTAAAGCAGCTACTGAGAATAAAATTAATCTTCCACGTGCATTATTAATGAACATCACACCTTCTCTTTTTCTTGTGAATATTTTTTATGGAAAAAGTAGTATTGATATTTGATGGGTATAAGATGATTAGTTTATTGCGATGGAGCCCAAT
>CAMYJJ010000209.1 GCA_947258735.1 Thermodesulfovibrionia bacterium
GTTCTCGTAGGCTCAACTACACTGTCCACCGTCCTCGCCCTGCATATCGTAAGAAGGCTGTCATTTACCAGGAACCATCAGATTAAGCTTTAATCATTGCTGCTGTAAAAAACAAGATTCTTAAATCTACATTCATTAAGCATTTCTTTTGCCCTGAATCATCTGAAGGGTAAAGTACTTTAATCAGTGATAATTGATTTTGACAGTTCGTGCACCCTCCCATACCGGATTCCCATCTTCATCACGCAGTTTAAGGACCTGATTGTTCTTTTTAATCTCCTGGGCAACGATGACAAACTCACCATCGTATATTTTTTTACATCCTTTGACTTCAATAATATCATTCTTCCCTATCTTCATGTCCTGTCTCTCAATAAACCATGATGGTCCAAGGTATACGGTCAAGGTTTCCTTATCTGTTTTGACAATTAAATTAACTCCGTATGATTTGCCTTTCATCGGTCCCCAAATCTGGTCCACCTGACCAACTTCTGCAATAACACACTTTACCGTTGTCGTTATCTGCGCATTGTACATTTTAATTCTTTCTCCAATCGCAATCCCGCCAAATGCATTCGCCATGGTTAAAGGTATCAACACAAATGACAAAGCCACTATCCCTATAAATATGAGTCTCTTCATTATATCCTCCTTTTATCGGGTTTACGGCCATTAACTGTTTATCCTCCTTTCCTTTATTGTTACTGCTCCTGCCATCTTTAGTGCCGTGATCCATACGGGTAGTCAGAAAGCTTTACGGACCTCTGCTTTAATATTCATCATCTTTCCATTGGTAAATATGAGCCTCAGATCTATTTCATCTCCTTTTGTGAAACTACGTAACGGATTAATAAGCATCAGGTGACTTGCTCCGGGTGTAAATTTCAGTGTGCCATTGCCCTTTACGGTCATAAAAGCCTGCTTTTCCATACGGGCCTGTTCATTCTCAATAACAGTACGGTGCATTTCGACCTTCTCAAATTGAGGGCTTGATATCTCTTTCAAGTCAAAGGCATTTTCTGAATTATTTATAAGGGTCATATAAGCTGCCATGACCTTCATGCCCGGAGGTGGTTCAAGGACCCATGCGTCAACTACCGATACATAATCTCCTGCATACACGAGTGATATGGGTACTATAAAGATGCATATCAGCATTGAAACAGTAATGATCTTCATTCATTCCTCTATATCAGTTTATTAAGCATCCATATCCGTCACCATAGCGGTCACGGAGACTGAGGAAGTCAGCTACAATTTTTTTATGGTCAAGAGGCGGAGGAAATATTGAGATCAATCTTCCAAGGTGGTCGATAAGCATGATGGATGCTGTATGGTCAACCAGGTAGTCTGTGGTATCTTGCTCGTTTTCAACCCGTTTATAAACAGCTCCAAACTGTTTTGCAAAAGAAGCTACCTGGGAAGCATTTCCCGTGACCCCTGTAAAATCTTCATTAAAGTAGGAAATATATTCAGCCAGATGATTAATATTGTCCCTTTCCGGATCGACAGAAACAAACAGGACTTTTGTATTTCCGAGGACAAATTTACTTTCCAGGTCATCATATACGGCATTAAGATCAACAAGGGCCATGGGACAAACATCCGGGCAGTTGGTATAGCCAAAGAAAACAAATGTCCAGTATCCCAGAAGGTCTACCGGAGAAAAGGAATTTCCTTCATGGTCAGTCAGGTTAAATGACTGCAATGGAATGGGCGGTTCAAATACCCTTCCTGTATATTCAGATATGCTCACTTCCCTTGCCTGTGGATTGTTAACATATTTTGATATCCACATTCCAGACACAATGGATATAATAATTGCAATAATAAAAATTGATCCTATCCGGACCTGTCCGCTCATTGATAGTTTCATGTTTCTCATGTTCCTTTAAACTATCAGGGAGGAAGAGAACATCTCTCTCCCTCCCTGATGCGCTCTACTGTTTAACTGTCAGATTACCGTCCAGTCCGCAGAGGATGTTGTTACCCATAACATCTTCTACACTTCTTTCATCCTGGTGGCATCTTGTACATCCTACAAGCTCAAGTCCCCACATGAGCGGCCCGTGCTTTTCATTCTTCTTATGGCACTGCCGGCATGTAGACATGGGCTTTCCTACATATTTATTCTTCTCAATGTCCCATAAGGCAATCTGTCCGTCCTTAACAACCTTTCCTTTTTTATTTTCAACCGGAACTCTGAGAGCTGCTATTCCATATTTACCGTCAGGAGTAGGCATTACATCATGGTTCTCCCAACCGGCAGGGATCGGGGTATTTTTTACAACAGTCAGGTCATCGGCCTTGAGAAGCAGCGTACGTGTTCTTGCAGACTGAAGAATGTATTTTCCATCAGCTGTAAACGTTGCCCTGAAAGATATGGTGCCTTCAGGCATATCAACAGAACTGCTTTTAACTACTTTTATTTCACCCTTTTCAAGTGATGCCATGTCGAGCAGGAAGAAGAGCTGTTTGCCGCTGGGATACCCATGTGGTTTGTCCGCATCATTCATGACTATGTACATATGCTTCATGTCCGGGCTGTTTACTCCATGAGTAAATTTGTAATTGACAGGCAGGTCAGGACTGCTTGAGAGCATAACCCTGTGTTTCAGTTCCAGAGTATCTTTATCGACAACATCAATAAATCCGGGGTATCCCATGAAAATAGGCATGAAGTATTTGTCAGACTGGCCTGATCCGCAGTAAAGAGTTTTACTGGTAGTCTTCCCAAATGCAATTACTTCTTTAGGAAGCGGGTATTTTTTTTCAGCAATAAATTTATTTTCGACAAGGTCTGCTTTTCCAACTATGACAGATGCCTTGGGAGACAGATATGTCGACCAGAAAACGGTATTTTTGTCCCTGCTGTCTATTCTTACATCATGAACAGCATGGTCACTTGCAGGTCCAAGGGATATCATATGAAGCTTGTTACCGGTCCAGAGTGTATAGTCAGGTATTTTAATTGGATTTTCAAGGTCCATTGGGTCGATTTCAACATTGGCATCAGCTATATGACCACCATGTCCCGCGACCAGAACTCTTCCCGCATAATCTCCTCCCGGCTTACTGCCATAACTGATTGCAGCCACGACAAATACGATGCATATAAGCGCAACGCCTGCTGATAGAAATGGTCTTCTTTTTACAAATGGCATGATAATTCCTCCTTACAATATTTGGGTTGATTACTGCTAACATTAAGAAACATTCTTTTTACCTATTCCCCCCCTTTCTTCACTTTGAATTTTTTGAGACTGCTGTCATTCATAAAAAAATTGACGATTGTGAAATTATTTCTTAAAGAGATATTAGATCTTTGTTTGCAATAACAGTGCCGTGGTGAAAAAAATTATTTTTTATTGAATTAACAACATGTTATGAGGGTGTAGGTTTTAAAACGTGACTTGAGGAGGAGTAAAGATACCTTTACACATAATAGGCAACATACAATAACTTCATATAAATAAACACTTTTTATTGGAAAGCAAGAAATATTGCAAAAGCAAGTTTGCTTGCACAATATTAGTTATATATGTTTAAGATTGAAACGTCGAGTCTAGAAGGGGTGGTCTTATCCGTTCAATTTCATATTAACCATGCACTTTTTTTCTCATCATCACATACCTGCTGAACAATGCATTGTTTTCGGTTTCCTTTATGAAGCCTTTATCATTAAACATGTGTACCGTGTCTGCCATGGCTTTTTTCCCCACTTCAACAGTCGGTTCATAGATAGATACTATACCATCGGGTTTTACAAATTTAGCTATATTATTGACTGCAGCAGATTGATCAGAGATTTCATGAAAGCAGTAGTACAGAAGGCAGACATCTGCAAAACCGGCTTCAAGATTCACCGAAGAGACATCTCCGGTAATGATCTGAATTTTGTCTCCGAATTGTTCAACTCTTTTTCGAAGCTTTCCTACCATTCCTTCCTGAAGTTCAGCAATAACAATTTTTCTGGCAGTCTCTGCTATCGCCTCGGTAAGAAAACCACTTCCTGCGCCGATTTCCAGCACGGTACTGTCCTTCCCGATCTGTGAATCGCGCAATATCCTGTCTCTGTCCGTAAATTTCTTTCGCAGAGGATTATAGAGAATAAATGATAACCATGAAGGACAGACATGACACATATTATTAATTTTCCCCTATGAGATTCATAACAGGTTGATCGGATCTACATCTATATCAACTTTAACTTCCCTGATAAGATCAAGTGTATGAACTATTTTCTGTGCAGTCCTGCGAAGCTCTTTTGCATTCCTTCCTTTTAAAATCAGGTGCCACCTCCACAGGTTCCTTATCTTCTCAACAGGCGCGGGGGCAGGTCCAAGCACCTCAATATGTTTATGCTCTATTTTCCTGATCCTTGAAGAAATACGTGAAGTAATTTTATTTGCCTGTTCTTTTGTCCTGAAACCAAAAATAATTCTGATCAATTTACTGAAAGGAGGATAGGACAGTTCTTTTCTCTGCGCTATCTCTTTATCATAGAACCCTTTGTAATCGTGGGACCTTATAAAGTCAAACACAAAGTGGTCGGGTTCATATGTCTGAATGTATGCCTTGCCCGGAAGTTCACCTCGCCCTGCCCTGCCCGCAAGTTGCGTGAAGAGCTGGAAGGCCCTTTCAGCTGACCTGAAGTCAGGGAGATTCAGTGCGGTATCAGCTGATATAACAGCAGAGATGGTAACATCCGGAAAGTCATGGCCCTTGGCAACCATTTGCGTTCCCAGGAGGAGATCTATTTTCCTTTCCTCCATCTGCCTTACTATCCTGTGATGAGAAAGTTTCTTCTGTGTCGTGTCCCTGTCCATTCTCCTGAAAGACAACTCAGGGATAAGCCTGTTCAACTCCTCCTCCACACGCTGGGTCCCTGCTCCCAAATATTTCATGTCTTTCCCTCCGCATTCCGGACACTGCTTCTCAGGATTAAGCCATGAGCCGCAGTAATGGCAGTTCAGAGTATTTGTGTCCTTGTGATAAATAAGGGTAATACTGCAAAGAGGACATTTATGCGTATTCCCGCAGTCAGTACACAGGAAATAGGGAGAATACCCCCTGCGATTAAGCATGATGAGTGACTGGTTGTGATCTGTTATATTCTGCTTCAGCGCATCAACAAGTTTTGCAGACAATGAAAATGTGTCCTTTACCTCTTTTGTCATATCAATTATTTCGACTTCAGGCAGAGGTCTCTTTGCGATCCTTTTATTAATTCTTATATAATTGAACTTCCCGTTCTGTGCAGCATGATAAGCCTCGATCGACGGAGTAGCTGATCCAAGGATAATTTTTATATGTTCAAGTTTGGACCTTGCAAGCGCAACGTCTCTTGCACTGTAACGTAATCCTTCAAACTGTTTATATGAAGCCTCCTGTTCTTCATCAACGATGATGAGACC
>CAMYJJ010000210.1 GCA_947258735.1 Thermodesulfovibrionia bacterium
ACGGTCAAGACCAAAAAGCAGTATAATCTCGGGCTGTTTGCCCTCGATGTCTTCATAATCAGCTATCTCGAACAGGTTGCTTAACGCAAGCGCGAGTGATATGAAATCACGGTGAAAATATATATGCGCTGTCAAAGGGCCCACTTTAGCAGGAAAGCAAAACCACTCCCTTGAGTCATGTTGCAGCATGTCACCTGAAAGACCGGGGATTTCCTCAAATTTGCCCTTTCTCTTATTCATCTGAGGATAGAGAATCAGTGGTGGTTCTATAAGTGACAGCCGGATAAAAGGAATGTCTGCAAACGCTTTCAGCCCGTCAGGACAGTTCCAGTCGATCTGCTCAAGTAACATTCCCATGTTGGCACCTGCAGGCAGCTGCCTGTAAACACGCGGGTTCATCCCGAGAAGGTTTTCACGGAGTCGTCTGTAGACGTAAAGAACATTATTTTTAAACTCATCATTTACCTTAATAAACTGTACATGGTGAATACCGCTCTTGGAATATTGAGACCGCTTGGGCGCTTCAAAATAAATAAACCTCTCCAGCCGCCTCCAATAATTGTACAGCTCCTCAACAAACTCATGAAGGGTTTCAGCCCTGTCGATTACGCTTTTGTAATCCTTGTTCATTGAAACCACCTCTTGTGCAGAATGGCCGGAAAGAAGCCTGAACAGAGTAACAAGGTAATCTGTCATTTCATTACGCTTTACTCCGGAAAGACTGTCATTAAGAAATGCAAAAAGGGAGCTCCCTTTTGATGCAAGCCGCTCAATAAATCTGTCTACGATCTCATGAAACAGAGGGCTTCTTAATAATTTTTCAGGGGTATCACAACTAAGTCTGGAATAATCAAAAATAACTTTCTTTCTTGTGATTACATATGGTTTGTTTTTATCTTCTGTTATTTCAGTCATAGATACGTATCCTTTCAAAACAGATGTTTATTTCGTGGAGAAATAGTATAGCAAATAACTACTCTAATATATGGGTGGGGTGGGTGGTGTCACCCATCCTTGGGGGGGATAAGGGGTCAGGGCTCGACAAACGACAAATCAGCGGGGTCGCCTGTTTCATCGTTACGATGGCAGGCATTCAGCGGTCAGCAATTAGCTATCAGCAAAAAAGACAGATATTTTTTCGTGGGATGTCTGGCGGCGTCCATCGTCCGTCGAGCGTCGAACGGCGTACGTGTTTCCAGATTCAGGCAGAGACCGATTCCTGATTTTCGGTAGGATTGTGTTTGATACCTAATAACCCATCGATTGATAAATCTTCATCAAGCATTGGCCAGTGGATGCCGTATCCGGATGCTGAAATTTCATATTTCTCCCGTTCAATCCGGGAAGCCCCGTGAAGTTTATTAGAGATATCCGCTAACTTAAATGTATATTTCCTGCCGTCCACTTCAAGATACATTTTGTCTTCTGAAAAAGATATGCCCTTAATGTTATGACACTTGTTCATTTGTCAGTCTCTTTTTGGAACCTGTCCCATTCATGCTCAATGAATTCGAAATATTCGAAAACAATCTTTTTTACATCCCTCTTATCTCTATTGTTCATATTATAACTGTACGCTTCCTGAAGTGCAAAATTACCGCGACCCAGCCAATACTTGCATTCCTTCTCAGCTTTCCGGCAATGCACATGAATCGGTTCATTGCCTTCATTTGAGTAAAAAAAAAGTCTCCACCCTGTCACCAACAAAATAGTTGGCATAGTTGTCCCCCTGTACATCGATGATATTTGAAATCTGCAGCCTGTGTCCCCATGTATGACTATTCGGCAAATTTTATCCCTCTTCCCTCTTAAAACCAATTTTTATTTTCTTCTTTTTCGTTGGAGCTATCAACTGCCTGATTGCCTCAAAAACGACTTTAAACTGATCATCGTATTTTTTCTCAAGGTTTTTTAGCTATCGCGCCAGCTGAGCATTTGATGCAAGCATCTTGCGAATCTTTGTCCAGTGTCCCGGGTCAGATCTTTCCAGGCTGTCCGAGAATGCAGATAATGAGTAATCTGTCATTCCGAACTTGTTTCGGAATCCAGCTTTAAGCGCATGTGAGAACAAAGAGAGATCCTGAAACGAGTTCAGGATGAGAGTTCTCAGACAGCCTGTTTCATCGTGACAATTTTAAAAATAAATAAGAATATCGAATGTTGAATACCCAATGTCGAATTTCGAAGTTTTCTTTCACTTCTACATTCGTTACTCGTAATTCGATATTCGTAATTCTCTGTTCATTCCTCAGAAATTCAGACGTTAGTACCGCAGCATTTTTTGAACTTCCTGCCGCTTCCGCATCTGCAGGGGTCGTTGCGCCCGACCTTTGGCTCTTCACGCACGACTGTTCCGGGAGTGATAGGACTGCCGTCTACAAAATACCAGCTGTCCTCATCTTTTTTAAAGCTCGCAAGCTCATGGTGCTTTCTGCGTGCACCGCCTTCCGTAAAGATGGCAATAAACTCAACCGTGCCTTCGGTGTCACCCTCGCCGCCGCCTCTGGTATCAAGTATCTCAAGATTGTGCCACTGAGAGCTCTCCGCCCACTTACGGGTGCTCTTCTCGTCAAAGTCCTTCCTGTGCTCCGGATGAAGCGAAGAATATAAATACCCGGTATTCTGTTTTGCATAGGCTGTGTATCTGGAGCGCATCAGCTGCTCGGCACTTGACGCACTCTGCGTCCCATCTATGATCGGACCGCAGCACTCTTTATAGGAAAGGCCGGTTCCGCATGGACATGCATTCATAATTAAACTCCTTAATATTTGGTTTGAATAGTATATATTATATGCAAGTTAGACAATGACGAATATCGAATGTTGAATATCCAATGTCGAATGTCGAAGTTTCTTTTTAACACTTCGATATTCGATATTCTCTTTTAATCCTTATTATTCTTTGCTGTCCTGATACTGCTTACAAATATTGATATCAACTGATCATTTTCATCAATTAAGCTCTTAAGTTTTGACGCAGGCTTTATCAAATCTGCTCTTATTATCATGAGAAGCCAGACTTTTGTTTCTCGTAGTTCCTTGAGTGATACTTTCATTTTATGTATGAAATCCGCACGTGACTCCGCACTTTGAGCTTCACCATAATTCGGAGCAGGTGAAGTACCAGACCTTATTAGTTGTCCCGCAATGTAATTCCCTACTTTAGATTTAGGTAATAATTCCGCTGCATGAACAATAAGCACAGCAAAATTTATAAGACGGTCCTCAAGATCATATTTCTTATTTACATTCAGTACCAAATGTCCCCCAACACATTCTGATTTCAGATATTATAAGAATCTAGAAGATGCAGATCAACTGAATAATCTGCTAAAGACGAATATTGAATATCCAATGTCGAATTTCGAAATTTCTTTTTTTGCACTTCTACCTTCGTGATTCGATATTCTCTTTGTATTCTCCTTCACTGTTTGCTGTTCGCAAAGAACGCCCCGGCCCGTTCCCTTGCTTCATCCATGCTCCTGCTTGACTGGACTTTGCTGGCCAAAGAGTGCCCGAATTTATAATTCCCGGCAAAGTAGTGGGTAAATGCCTTGAGCCTGCCCAGGTGGTATATGGGGCGATAATCCTCATTCAAAGCATCGATAAAGGCCGTGTACAGATCGGGCAGCGAAACAGTCGGCTCCAGGATATCAACGCCGTATACCGTCCTGGCAATCTCCGAGAAAAGCCAGGGTTTGATTACCGCCCCCCGCCCGAGCATCAATCCGTCGGCTCCGGATACTCTCAGACATTTTTCTGCATCCTCTATTGAGAAAATTCCTCCATTGGCGATAACAGGTATCTTAATGCTCTCCTTTATGTCGGCTATATATGCCCACCTCGGATTTCTTGCAAATGGTTCATGGCTGAACCGGGCATGCACCGTAAGCATATCTACCCCCTCACCTTCGAGCATTGAGCAGAACGCTTTTAGTTTCCGGCTGTCAGCGTCGCTGCCCAGGCGGATTTTCACACTCAGGGGCAGAGCAGTGCGTTTTCTGGCCTCCTTCACAATGCGGCGGGCTACATCGGTTCGTTCCATCAGGATGACACCCGCGCCGAACCTGACGACCGTTGGAGACGGGCATCCCATATTCAGATCAACAGCGTCAGCCCTGCATGCGTGAAGGGCATCAATGGCCCGGCCTATCTCCTGATCACTGGACGTCACGATCTGATAGGAAAGCGGGCTTTCCCTTTTGGTCCTGATCAGATAGGGAGAGATGCGGGGATTTTCCGCAGGCAGTCTCTTTGCCGAGAGCATTTCTGTCGATAACAGGCCGACTCCGCCGAAGTCAATCATAATACGCCGGAGGGCACTGTGGGTAAGGCCCTGCATCGGGGCAAGAACAAGCGGCGGATCGATCTTCAAGTTGCGAATCTGTATTTCCTGCAGCTGTGTTTGTACGTTCATGTCAGCTTAATTATCATTACATATTATGCTGGCCGGTGCAATATCAGGTGGTATCGCGTCTGTCATAGAAGTATATATCGAGGTTGACCCTCGAAAGGCTGACCACAGTTATTAATAAAGACTTACGTCTTGAATTTGCGTAAAGCACGGGGTAACAACTTCATACGAATATCGAATGTTGAATATCCAATGTCCAATGTCGAAGTTTCTTTTTCACTTCTACATTCGTTATTCGTAATTCAATATTGGACATTCTCTTTTAGTCCTTATTATTCTTTGCTGTCCTATTGCTGTGCACAATAATTGATAACAACTGATCATTTTCATCAATTACGTACGTGGTGTCGCATTTCACAATTCAGATATCTGCTATCTTCCATGAACCCCATTTCTGATATACTGAAACATGCCGTTTGATCTCTCTGTTTTTGATAACGCACTGTCCGCCATCGAACGTTCAGATGCCGGATCAGTTACGTCCCTGGCCGGATCATCAGGGCCTCTGCTGGCATCTTCTTTTAAAAAGCCCTATCTGCTGCTTACCTCATCTGAAGAAAACGCAATAAAATTTCATTCTGACACTGTTTTCTGGTCAAAGGTCCTTTCTGTTGAAATTCCCTCCCTGATCAATTACCCCGGATCCAGTGAAAGAATGAAGAGCCTTAAGGATCTCTATTCCAAAGGCCGGGCCAGATTTATCTCATCTGTTGATGCAGCACTTGCTCCTTTGTGGGCAAAAGAAGAATTTCCGCTCATAAGTTTGACAACAGGACAGACTATCGAAAGAGACCATATTACAGAAAATCTGAGAAAACAGGGATATCTTACCGTCCCTGTTGTTGCAGGCATTGGAGAGATGAGTGTCAGGGGGGGCATCATCGATGTATATTCACCGGACAAAGAGCATCCCATGAGGATAGAGTTTTTTGGCGATGAGATAGAGTCGCTGAGGTTTTTTGATGTGGGGAGCCAGCTCTCAGTTGAGGAGA
>CAMYJJ010000211.1 GCA_947258735.1 Thermodesulfovibrionia bacterium
GAGCATGCATCGTAAGTATGTTACAGACTTGCTATTAAGAGTTTTTTGATTTAATTGCCTATGGTTACCATGTCCCTGTTTAAGTGTTTTGTATATTTTTTCTGTATCAAGTTAATCCTTGAAACATCCGAATAATACGTAGGACCAGATGCAGTATTGTACGTCCTTATTTTTATTTCTCAGGAAAATATGTTATGGCAGGAAATCCGGTAAAAGAACAGGAAGTCTCCACAGAGGAAATAAAGCATGATTATAATCCTCACAGGCACTCGATCTGTGCATCATTTCTTCGCGCCTACAAGCCATACTTCATAAAGAATTTCAATAAAATTTGTAAGGACAAGTGCACGTGTGATCATTGCCTTACTGAACTGAATATCGAAAGTGATTATTTTTATGATGTTATGTTCAATCCTGATGAGGACCTGGCTGAAGCAGATGTGCGATCGATATTTCATAAGCTGATACACCATACTGCTCACACGGATATTATTTTAAACCAGGCATGGCTGCAGATGATAGATGACTATGTGAGCGGGGTGAGACGACTGAAAGGACGTGTTGATGAAATATCCACTCTTACTGCATTAATGAACGAGCTGTTCAGACTGCTTGATGAAGTTTATTTTGAAATAAGCAGACAGGTGAATATCGTGAAACCACGGGTTGATAAAACAGCTGAACAGTACCTGAGACAGGTTACGAAATTTAACAAGTATATCGAAGATAAGACAGATAATGACGGGGTGACAAATGGCCTTAAGGTCCGGGCCTTTTATCATTCAACACCGGTGGACATGGCAGCAACAGTTGACAGGGTTGATACAGATTCGGTCACGTTCAATATACATCCCTATGTTTCAATCGCCCTGCAGCGTGTAGCTGTTGCCTTTGTTACAAGTCCGCTCCATGACGATGTGTTTAAGGTTTATGCTGATCATATAGACGTTAAAAAACGCAAAGCCACGTTCAGTTCATTTACTTCTCATGACCATGAATCTGACAACAGACGACATGTTCGGGTAGCTCTGTCCCGCATTACAAGGGCGCTTATTATAGGAAAAGAATTCGAAGCAGAGGGAATAATCTATGATATGTCCGAAGCTTCATGTGCCATTTATGTGAGAAACGCTCCTATGAATAAATTTGAACCGGGAAGCCCTGTGAGATTCATGGCAGGGCTGCCTGACACGTCAGGTGTTACTTCATTTGGCATAGACACAATGGGAACAATCCTTCAGTCCTATAAACAGGGTGAAAATGATCTGCGGGCATACAGGATAGTCATCCGGTATGATAATGACCCGGCTTTTATTGCAGAACTTGCCAGTTATGTATCATCACGGCAAAGAGAAATTATCAGGGAACTAAAAGATCTTTCAGAAGGTGAATTTGATGCGGACAGCTCTGAAGACAACGTAAACGTTGAAGAATAACCTGCTCAGATTCTGATATACATTGAGAATGACATAGATGTGATTTTAAATATACCCTGCTGTCATTCCTGCAATCTTTAAGCCGGTCGAAGCTACTCGAGCGAAGAACTCGCAACGAGAATCCGGTTTTTAATGGCTCTCCGTCATCCTTGGCTTGAGGTCTGGATACCCGATGAAAGACTTCGGGTATGACAACCTGACAAACTTTACATACAAATACGAATTACTCTTCCTTATTAACCACCGTCTCCCCTGTCAGCCATTCATAGGGTTTCCAGTACAGTCTTCTGATAAACTCTGCAATGTGCACTATATTTCTCTGAAATGATTCAAGAAGAGAATACATGGTCGGCACAACGAGCAGGGTAAGAAATGTGGCGATCATGAGTCCGAATATAACAACAATGGCCATGGTCCTCCACATTTGAGTTGATTCACTGACCCACGATATTTCCCATACATGAAAATCAAACGATACTCCTGTCACCATCGGGATCAGGCCAAGTATGGTGGTAATTGCGGTAAGGATGACCGGACGCAACCGGGTGGCCCCCCCTGCGATAATGGCTTCGTTTACACTCATGCCTCTTTCTCTCAGCTTATTGATATAGTCAATAAGTACAATGCCGTTGTTCACGACAACACCTGCCAGGGATATGACCCCGACTCCGGTCATGATTATTCCGAAAGGAGACTTGATAAACAGAAGACCTAAAAAGGCCCCGCCCAGAGAGAGAAGCACAGCTGTCATAATGATAAACGGCTGGGTCACTGAATTAAACATGGTGACCATAATAAGGAAAATAAGAAAGACCGCTATGACAAATGTCCTGGAAAGAAATTCTTCAGACTCTTTCTGAAATTCAAACTCACCGGTAAATTTTATTTTGTACCCCTGGGGAATGGGAAAGTCTTTTAATATCTCTTCTGCCTGCAGACGCGCAACCGCTCCCGGCACTTTAGTTTCATCAACAGTGGCCTTTACCGTTACAACACGTTCATGATTGATCCTGGTAATGTTACCAATACTTCCCGTGTAATCGATTCTGGCAAGTGTCGTAAGCGGGACCAGTCTTCCATTTGGAGCAGGTATCATTAACTCCCGCAGCACATCCGTAACCCTGCGATGAGGATCAGAAAGCTGAACGGTAATATCAAAGTCCTCGTCACCTTCATGATAGGTGGAAACATCAAGACCGTTATACCCTGTCTTCAGGGCAAAGCCTATGGAGTCTGTTGTCAATCCGAAAATCGCTGCCTTCTGACGGTCTATGGTTACCCTTACCGAAGGGGTACCTTCCACATAGTCGTCCCTGATGTCCTCAACATGAGGGACCTGTTCTATTATCTTCCGTATCTCACCTGCCAGTCTGCCCAGCACCCTGAAATCATCCCCTGCAATTTCAATGTTTATGGGCGCGCCTGTGGGCGGCCCCTCGTCAGCTTTGGCCACAGTGACTTTTGCCCCTGAAATAAATTTTACACGATCACGAATAATCTCAAGGGTTTTATACGTAGATATAGTGCGGTCCTTGAGGTCAATAAACTGGATCCCCACATGATTGGGGGTGGTAGCTTCAAATGCCGATCCTGCCTGGGGAACGGCTATTGCACTTGAATACACATACTCTACATTTTCAAGATCACTCGGCCCGTTGTATTCTTCTCCGCCGGCCTTATTATGTTTTTTCAGCTGATAAGATTCTGCATACATTGAATCCAGAGTCTGATTTTTGTCATGAGAGGTCATCCCGTTAATATACATTTCTGTCTGCTTAAGCAGTCTGTCATTGTAGTCAAGGCCGGACCCTTCGGGCATGTCAAAATTAACATACATTGATTTCGGTTCTGTATCGGGAAAAAACTCAACAGGTCTTTCAATGCCAACTACGAGCATCCAGCTCTGAAAAAACAGCACCAGAATTGCAAAAGATATCATCACTACTACGATCCGGTGGTTCAGGGCATTTTTAAGTACCTTTGAATAAAAGGTAAGGATAGGTCCTTTAATGTCTATCGGGTGCTCTCCGGCTCTCGCAGCTTCCTCAGCACTCAGGTGCATGTCTATATTTTTCTTTGTCTTCATAAAGAAGGCAGCAAGCGCCGGATTAATCACCATTGCTACAAAGAGACTTGAGGACAGGGTCACAATCAGTGTGATCGGCAGGTAGCTCATAAACTCACCCATAATGCCGGGCCAGAAGATCATCGGGGAAAATGCCGCAAGAGTAGTTGCTGTAGAGCCTATGACAGGCCATGCAACCTCTGATGTTGCCTTCATTGCGGCCTGAATTCTCCCTACTCCCTGGTCCAGGTATCGGTAGATGTTCTCTATAATTACTATGGCATTATCAACGAGCATCCCGAGAGCAAGGGTAAGACTGAACAGGACCACCATGTTTAATGTAATTTCCATAATGCTCAGGACGATAAATGAAAGAAACATTGAAAATGGAATGGACAGGCTTACAAGAAATGCATTCCTTATCCCCAGTGCAAAGAAGATGACAATTATGACCAGCATCAGACCGGACAGAATGTTGTTCTCCAGATCAGCGACCCACATTCTGATGTCCCTGGCCTTGTCCATGACCTTGGTTATCTCTGTCCCCTTTGGCCATCCCGGAGTAAGGCGGGTAAGTATCAGATCAATCCTGTCAGTTATCTCTATGATATTTTCTCCGGCCCTTTTCTTGACCGCAAGATTTATTGATTCCTGCCCGTTCAGCCGGGAGCGGCTGGCTTCATCCTTAAACCCGTCCACCACTCTGGCAAGGTCCTTCAGATAGACAGGCTGGCCGTTATGGGTGCCCACAACAAGACCGTAAATCTCCTCAGGAGTATTGAACTCACCCGGTACCCTGAGCTGGAACCTGCCGTCACCCAGTCTGATGGCCCCGCCTGAAATGTTCTGGTTTTCACTGCTGACTATTCTCTGAAATGCTGTTATGGGAATACCGTAGAATGCCAGTTTATCCGGCATGATCTCTATCCTGATCTCCCGTTCAAGTGCACCTGCTATGGTAACGTCAAGAACACCCGGGATCGCCTCAATCTCGTCTTCAATTTCATCTGCTATTTTTTTAAGACACGGGTTTCCGCATGTTCCCGAGAGGGAAAATACAACAATCGGCATTTCCGAGAAGTTCACTTCAAATACCGAGGGGTCATTTTCAAGGTCAATGGGCAGGTCATTATTTGCCTCATCCACCTTATTCCTCACCTTTTCCAGCGCATCATCGATATCCGTTCCGGTCACAAATTCAATGCTTATCGATGACTGTCCCTCAGAGCTTATGGAATTGACCTTTTTAACTCCCTCCAGTCCCTTGAGTTTTTTCTCGATAGGAACGGTGACGGAAGTTTCTATATCAACTGGTGATACGCCCTTGTAATCGGTCGATACAAATACAAAGGGGATCGTTATATCAGGTTCGGCTTCACGGGGAAGGCTCTGATAGCTGTATATGCCGAATACAAATATGATGACAGCCAGGACCATGACGCTTATACGCTGCCTGACTGCTGAATCAGATAGGATCATTTAAACAGTTCCTCAGGGTCAGATACGCTGCGGACTACATTGACCTCCTGACCTTCATCAACATTTCTGTGTCCAACAACAATCACCCTGTCCCCTTTTGCCAGACCTTTTTTAATTTCTATTTTCCAGCTCTCAAGTATGCCTGTTTCCACCATCCTCACATGTGCAATGCCGTCCTTCTCTATAAGGATATATTGTTCATCACTTCGCGATATGACCGCGTATAAAGGGACTGAGAAACTGTCCCTGACCTCTTTCTTTATTATATTGACCCGTGCAAACATCCCGGGCAGCATGGACCCGTTCCGGTTATCAACCTCGATTTCAAGCTGGTACAGATGGGCGAGG
>CAMYJJ010000212.1 GCA_947258735.1 Thermodesulfovibrionia bacterium
TGGATTGTTAATAAACATTTTCATGCACTCGTACCAGGAATCAGCATCAGCATCAGCAATAAGGCCGTTGTCTCCGTGAGCTATGTCCTTCGTGTACGGCTCCAGACGGGAGTAAATTCCAGGGATGCCGCACACCGCATATTCAAGGTATTTGATATTGCTCTTGCAGACATTAAATTTATTGTGTATCAGCGGAACAAGCACAGCATCAACCTCAGCCCTTTTGAGATACTTCGCATAGTCAGCGTATCCAGGGTAAAATCCATCTACTACTTCAATACCCTTTACATCCTGAAACTCCGGAATTGCACACCCAAGCACACGGAACCTGACTTCCCCTGCAAAGTCTGCAAGAATCCTTTTTATGGCAGGAAACACCATTCGTATATCTTCAGAGTGGGTCGGGGTGCCAAAGATGCCAAACGTCGTTATCCGGCTGTTTCTGACATGTTTCTCCATACCACTCCATATAAAGGGATCAACGGTGTTAGGGAGGATATAGGTGTTCGGGTTAAACCCTGCAATTCTCTCCCTGAGGCTTTCGGTAGATACAGTGACAGCATCGGCTTTCCTTATAATCCGGACCACTTCATCACTTTGTATTCCGGAAGGCTTTCCATTGTCATTATATGAAGGCATTTCAGTAAACAGGTCATCCAGATCATATATGACCGGTACGCCCCGTTTCGCCGCAAACCTGAACACCTGTTCAGCAACATCAAGGCTCCTGATCCTCTGCATGACTACAAGGTCCAGCTCCCTGAGAAGTTCAGGGTCAGCAATGCCTTCCCCTTCTGCATCGTATACGTTATAGCGCCTGATGAAACCTCCTTTCTGTAAATAATGAAACGGACTTTTGATCCTGATGACCGGGCATGCAGATTGAACCGGATCATTTGTAAAAACAATGATATTCAACGATTGTGACACGTTCTGTTCCCCGGCAGCTCCTTTCACATTATTCGTCATGTCCCGCCCATGTTCTTTTCCGGTAAATTCAGATGTTACATACAGGGGCCGTGTCCCCCTTTGATATTCGATCTTATACCGATCAAACAGTTCAATATTATTTCTGCGCTGAACATCCTTCCATTTCCTGTAATCGGGATCGGTCTGTTCCTCAACACCATCAGCAGCATTTAAATTTTTATCGAACTGTGCAGCTTTTCCGGCCGGCAGGTGAATCCCGATATTCTCATCTTCCATATATGCGTTCAGTAAGCCTGCCAGGATTATCCTGATTCCATAATCAGCGTCCTCTTCTCCATATAATCCATAATCTTCACACCAGTAACCCAGTATGTCCCGGGTACGTTTTGGTATAAGAATGCATGCGCCGCCCATATTGACCGGTTTGATTCTCACACGGTGCCCGTTCAGGGTCTGAAGCGGGTAACTGACCGGCTCGAAGTTATATGCTACAGCTCCAGCCTGAGGGACATTGTCAGCGATGTGTACCATACGGGACAGCCAGTGTTCTTTCTGTATGACTATATCATTATCAAGTTTCATGTAGTATTCTGCCTGCTGTTCCTGGACCCATGCCAGATTTGATGCCTTTGCAATCCCTATATTTTTATCAAGAAGGATCAGGTTCTTTATGGTCCCCTTATCTTGCAGCTCCTGCAGATATTCCTTTGTTCCATCCTGACTGTTATTGTCTACAACAGTGAGAATATACGGGTAATCACTATGATTCACCACTGAATCTATGGACTGTCTTGTGAATGCAAGACGGTTGTAGGTGACCATACATATATTGACAAAGCCGTTCATCCTGTCGGAAGTATGATGGTCAGTTACAGGAACAGGCTTGTCTGAATGTTTTATCACCGCTTTAATATCTGTATCAGTTATCGTCCAGGGAAAGGCTTCATCGTTGGATACTGCTTTTTTATACACAAGGGTAAAACCATTGCCGATTTTATCATCTTTATCCTGTGCATCAACCAGTTGCAGTCTTCCCTTAAAAATTGCATGTATAAAAGCCTTCATATGGTCAATATCAAAAACATGATAGTGACAATGGCCGAATTGACCGGCCTCAGGCTCTGACATTTCAGTTGTTTTGTGTATGTAATCATCGAGAATATGCTGCCAGTCTGTTAAAGGTCTCCCCCTGTCAGCCGGAGAGGCATTGCGATGAGGGAGAACCATGAACATATAGCCGTCCTTCCTGACTATTCTGAACCATTCAAGAAGTGTCTTTATCAGGTCCGGACAATGCTCCAGGACATGTGACGACAGGATAAAATCCTCTGACTCATCCTCAACAGGTATGTCATCAGCCCTTGATATAATATCAAGAGGGGTTACACAGCCTGCCAGCTCCATCTGCTCCCTCTCGTATCTATCGTCCTTCATACCAACACTTCTCGTCTGTAATCCAAACGGGTTGTGTGAAGAAGGCCCTACTTCCAGACCTTTCAGACCGTCGAGCCATGCATGTGCAAGCCTGCTTTCCTGATAGATCATTTTCTTGCTCACTGCATCATCCTGTTTATTGTCATTGGTCGTTAACATTTCAGGGGAGAAAGGCAGATGTTTCTGTTTCAAGAGGTATCTCTTTATGAGCTCTGCCCCGGCAATCCTGTTTTCCGATTCCAGTTTTTTCATGTTATCAAACATCTCTGTCAGGGGATCATACGATGTGTATGAAACCTGCCTGTTCTGTAAGGTCCGGATTTTTTCAAATGCAGATTTGATTTCCAGGGGGAGTTCTGACTGTCTGGCCGCATTACATACTCTTTCAAGTCTGTTCAGGACTTTGTCTTTCAGTTCTTCAGGGCAATCATTTGATATCCACTCACAGACCCTGTCCATAAGGGCGCTCACATATCCTACTCCTTTATACATGTGGGCCTGCGGATTGGCTGCTACCTGGACCGTCATCTGAACCGCAAGTAAAATATGATCTTCACGTGTAAAATCAAGCAATGGGAATAAGGCCGGGAATCTGTTGCTGTTAAGAAAATTGATACACAGTCTGGCCACATCAATGGGCCCGGCTTCCGGAAAAGCCAATGTACCCGATGCGTTTGATATGCGTGTGACGCATGTACGCCTGTGAATATATTTCGATGGAAACAGTGCGCTTATTCTCATCCACATGTCCACATCCTGCGCAAACAGCAACTCGTTGTTAAACCCGCCGACCCTGTCAAATACGGAATGATGGACAGCTATGCTGATACCATGAACATAGTTGCCGAGGAAAAAAGATATTACCTGTTTTTCCGGCTGTGGAATGGAGAGATGTCTGTTTTCTCCTTCCGCTATTTTGTTCCCTGTTTCCTCATCCAGATGATAAAAATGACTATGAAAGAAATTGTACTCAGGCTCAGCTCGTATTGCCGTTAAAAATATCTCCAGGGCATCAGGCTCCAGCAGGTCATCAGAAGACAGCCAGCATACCCACTCCCCTTGAACGTGTGTCAGCGCTTTATTTAGTGCAGCCGCGGAACCGCCGTTTTCCTGATGAAATACACGGAAACGCGTGTCCGAATCTGCATATGTGTGAAGAACTGCACTTGTGTTGTCGGTTGATCCATCGTTGACAATGACCGCTTCCCAATTCGTATATGTCTGCGACAGAATACTATCCAGAGATTGAGGTAAATAATCGGCATGGTTGTATGTTGGAACCAGGATTGAGATAAGAGGGCCGGTTTCCGCATCACTCGTATTCGTATAATCCTTGTCCTGTTTATCCGTATGTTCAGAAGAAGATAAAAGAGTTCTTTTATTCTGTTGAATACCTTGCAGGACCGCACCATCAACCTGATGTTCCATATTTTTTATTGCCCACATTGCTCCGTGAGGGGTATCATACGGCTTCCCCATATTATCCGTGTAGTGATATTCTTTTGCGGCATATATATTCCAGCTGCGGTCAAAATCTTCCGGCCACCACCCTGATTTGTGTTCCTGCCATGCTCCTCCATCCAGTCCCCACGCATCCTTGCCATCCGGATGGCATTGTGGAATAAATCCCAGGGTTGTGAAGACCACTATCTGACGTCGCGCTATGTTCTCGGTAGCCCGCAGTAACATTATTGATTCTTCTTTTGGCAGATGCTCAATAATATCTATGAGATACACAGAATCAACTGATTTCACGGGCATTAATTCTATTGCCTGCTGCCAGGTGGCCTTTAAGATAATAAAGTCCCTGTCTGTGACATTCTGAATTTTGTCCTGCAGGACCTTCACGTACTGCTCAAAGGGTTCACAGCATATGTGGACACGGGGGACGATCAATTCCTGTGGACGTATTCCACAGCCAATGTCCATCAGCGTATGTACATTCTTTAGCCGGCTTATAACAGTCGGAAAAAGATCATGACTGCCATGCCATTCACAGTTTGTCTTTGATAAATCTATGCTTTCCCTCCTATCCATTTTTTACGAATGGATATTCCCTGCGTGACTGATCAGGTATAATCTCATCTCAATTAAATAAACTCCTTATGAACTACCTCCTTTAACAGCCCCTTTAACAGGATGTTGTAGTTCATGTAGTAACATTTCCTGCATATCGAGCCGTCCAGAGGCGTATCACTTCTTTTCATTATCTTGTCGATCTCAAGAGCATTGCCCAGGCACAATTCTTCAGGAAGATCTTTTGAAGGAATTTCCAGTGCATATTGCACACCGCAGCAGGCATATATTTTTGCATCCGGTCCGATAAGGGGTTTTAAAAATCCGATATAACAGTCCCCTCCCCGTGTATACGACTTTCTCGCCTGATACACAACCCGGGAGTCATCAATGCCCCTTCCCTGCAGTTCTGTCATTATTGCGTTCATATCTATGGACTCAGGCTGAAACAGGTCTGATACCAGTCGAACATGCGTAAAATCGTGTTCATTGGCAAAATTAACTACCCGTGCTATCTCTTCAACATTGGGGTTCCCGGACACAACATGGCTGAATGCCCAGTCAACGAGCGGAGTGTTCAGCACAATTTTTGCAAGCATGTCACTGTATTCATGTCCGAAGTGCCTTTCATCGCCGTTGCTTATCCTGCACCAGGTAATCTTGTTGAGAGACAGCATATTGGCTTTATGCAGGAGCAGCCCGTTTGTTACCAGACCTATCTTGATGCCGCTATTCCAGAAATGATCAATGAGATCATTAAACCTGCTGTACAGCAGAGGCTCACCGCCCCCTGTTACGGTAACGGCCCGGGTCCCCATTTCTCTGCACTTATCGATAATCTGCACAGCCCGCTCAAAATCCATTTCCAGCTGTCTGTTTCTTTCAGAGCAGCTGCAGAAGGCACACTTGAGATTACATCTGTTGGTAGGTAAAAATTGAATATGAACG
>CAMYJJ010000213.1 GCA_947258735.1 Thermodesulfovibrionia bacterium
AGGTGCATCGTCTGGTTTTTCCTATGCAGCGTGTTGCTGTGGATGGGGACTGTTTTTTTGTAAGCAGGGAAGACGGAGAAGCGTTGACAGGTAAATTGGAAGAAATGAATTTTGAAAAAATGAAGATAACAATTCATGATCCTTTTTTATGGAGGATATTTTATCCTGCTGTATCGTTTCCGGGAGGTGGATGCCAGGCGGCAAACAGCATGGTCTACATCACCTCTTCAGGCAAAGTCTATCCATGTCCCACGATGCCGATAGAGCTGGGGGACCTAAATAATGAAACACTTAAAACCATACTGTCCTCTAAAACAAAAAAAGATCTGGTTAAAAACATTCATCAGGCGCCTGATGAATGTAGGGATTGCGCTGAGCTCAGCGGATGTATGGGAGGCTGCAGCGGGAGAGTCTATGTAATTGACGGGACCATGAGTAATCGGGACCCTGCATGTAACTAGCAAAGACATACTAGTTACAGTTGTATTTCAGTAACGTGTATCGCTTGTGTTTTTTTCTTACTGTCAGATAAGATGTCTTGAAAAGAAATATAGAATTATTAAAAAATTATATGCAGCAGGAGGTATGTATGTACAGGAAATTAATTATAGCGGTAATGACAGTTTTTGTAATTCAGTTATTTGTTGGATGTTCGCAGCAATCGGAAGACACATCCGGGCAGTCTGAATCCACAAAAACCGGGAAGCCTGACAGCGCACAGCTTGCGGTTGTTGATGGTGAAGTAATTTCTCTGCAGGACTTTTCCGATCATGTAAAACAGTTGCCGTCCAAGATGCGCAGAGAAATAGTTGATAAAGAGAGCAAGGTGAAAGCCCTGAATGATCTCATTAAAGAAAAACTTTTATATAAAGGGGCCTTGAGTAAAGGGTATGATAAAAACCAGAAAGTCATTGATGAACTGAACAAGATCAAGAGGGGGTTGATACTCAGGGAGTATGTTCAGGACCTGTTCAGTGTTGACATTCCTGTGAGCGATGAGGAAGTGATTAATTATTTCAATGAGCATAAAAGTGAATACGACAAACCTGAGAGGGTGCGGGTAAGCCATATTGTGACATCTGATAAGGCGCAGGCTGAGCAGCTGTTAAAAAAAATTAATGAAGGAGCGAATTTCAAAGACCTTGCCAAAAGTAACTCTCTTGATACAACATCGAATTACAAAGGGGGAGACCTTGGGTACATAGAGCGGGGCAGAATGCCGGCCTCTTTTGATGAGGCGGCCTTTTCCATGAAGAAAGAAGGAGATATAAGTGAGATAATAAAGACCGAAAAGGGGTACCACCTTATTAAGCTTCATTCCAGGATAGCTGCCTATGAGAGTTCGCTTATTCCATCGGTAATGGGAAATGTGAAACGAAAGATCAAACAGAAAAAACAGGAAGAGATAATAAACAACGTCACCGCAGAATTAAGGGACCAGTATGATGTGGTCACAAATGAAGATATGCTGGATTCATTTGTCGTACCCAGGCGTTCCGGTGGACACGGGGGATTCATGGGTACAAAAGGAGGCGGAGGTCATTAAGATATAATTTCAAATAGGTTTTATCCGGAGAGTTCATCCGGGTCCTGTTTATTGAAGGCCCGGTTTTTTCGGAGACTATGGTGAGGACATCTTCTCAAAACGTGACCGTGCTACCCTCTATGATTATTATAATATCCCGTAATGCCCCCTGTTCATGCGCCATCTCTAGCCTGTATACGCTTTCATAAAAAATAATTTGATGTGGCCATCTATATGTGTAATTATTGTTTACTTTATAAAAATTATATGTTAAAATAATTAACAATGCCAATATGACAACTTCTCGCCATTTTGGCAGGGTCAGATTGCACCTGTTAATTATATAACCTTTTGAATTTAAATATATTTTAATTTGGCATAGCTCTTGCAATACATTCAGTAGTCACGATGAAAAAGCCAATCCTGTCGAGAGGCTGGTGCGGAAAGCAAAGGGTCTTACAAAAGACTGCCATGCTGCCATCGAATATCCCCATATTGAAAGGAGGTGAAAAGAAATGAAAAAGAATTTAATTCTTGTTTTAACGCTGTTGTTTGTTGTAGGCGTAACAGGTATCGCAATGGCAGATATCACCGGCAGTGCGCATGATTTCGTTGATGGTAATGGTGGCTTTGATATCACTTCAAGTAATGAAATCTGTAAGCCCTGTCATGCTCCTCACTCATCTTCGATTACCATTGATTCAATATTATGGAACCGTACTGCTTCATCATCAGTATATGTTCCCTACCAGTCTTCAACTCTGGATTCTCCTGCTGGCACTCCCGACGGGCATTCAAAGCTGTGTCTCAGCTGTCATGATGGAACCGTAGCAATAGATTCGTTCAATGGTGGCGGCACCGGTACAACGACAGTTGCGGGAACTCCACTTCAGATTGCTGAGGGAGGTACGATTCTGCAGGGAGAGCATCCTGTTTCAATGGTGTATGATCCTGGTGCAGACATACGTCTCAGAGCTATTGCGAGCGTAAGCATTGGACCTGATGGACTGGCTGACGTGCTCGACAAGGACAGTAAAGTACAGTGTTCTACATGTCATGATGTTCATAATACAACCAGTGCTCCTGCTGAGACCAATGGATCTTCATTGCTGAGGGTTGATAACGCAGGATCAGCATTTTGTCTCAAATGTCACATCAAGTAGTATGAACAGTATTGTATATTTAAAAAAGGAGGGGGTACCCCTCCTTTTTTTTTGTGATGCAGTATTGGATCAGTAGTAAATGAGGTTTGCATTATATTATAATGCTAGCACATATGAGAATATCATCCATACATTGTCTGTTCGCTGCCATATGTACGTTATTGATATCCAGTGCACATGGAGAAGAAAAGCTGTTGTATATTGATACGGATGCGACATGTGTTTCCATCAAGTGTCATGATACCATGGGGAAAAAAGAATATGTGCATTCAATTGGCGTTGACGGTGCACAGTGCAAACGATGTCATGAAATAATTACCGCCGGCGAACACAGGTTTAAAGCTTTGTCACAGCAGTAAATTTCTCACCCCTTCTGAAATTAATAAACTTCCTCCTAAAGTCCTGCCACCGGATAAAGATGCATTTATGCATAAACCGTTTGCTGAAGGCTTATGCACAGAGTGCCATGATGCTCATGAAAGCGATTTTTATCGTCATCTGAAAGCAGCATACCCGGCCACTCCCTATGCACAGTATTCAGAACAAACGTATGGGTTATGCTTTCTGGCAACATGTCATAAAGGACTTGAAAAGGTGTTCAGCGAACCAAGGACACTTTCATTGACAGCGTTCAGAAATGGAAATCTTAATCTTCATTTCAGGCACGTGAACAAAAAAAAGGGAAGGACCTGCATTGTATGCCATGACAACCACTATGCAAAGAGTCCAATGATAATGAAGGATATGTTCAAGATCGGTAAGAGAGAGCTTGCCCTGAGCTTTGAAAAGACGGAATCAGGTGGCAGTTGCAACTCACCCTGTCACAGGCGAGCAACATATGACAGATACGAACCTTCAATTAATTTAATAAGAACAACACCCCGGCAGGGGACAGATGCAAGTGAAGGTGAACTTAAGTTAAGCAGGGAGCGAGACATGCAGAGGGAAAAGCAGAGGGATGAAACGGATACTATACCGGGCAGGTATGAGCTTCAGGAAGCGGACACGGAAGAGAAGCAGTAATTTATTCTCATATCGGGTTCCCGACATTATGCACATAATGTACAGATGACCGGTCACTGCACGACATTATATGTTCAGGTTAATAAAATCAGGTTCATTACATATAACCAGGAGGTACCATGAGAAAGTTGATATTCAGTCTGTGTGCTACAGTCTTATTCCTTGGATGTGCAGGAAAGGTGATAGAGCAGGAAACACTTTTCTACCCTCCTCTGCCTCAACAACCCCGACTGCAGTTTTTAACAAGCATTACCGGTGAATCTGATATAGGCGGCAGTAAAAGCGCTTTGAAGGATTTCCTCCTTGGAGAAGATAGTTCCCTGAAGAAACTGACCCGCCCCATGGATATAGGCGCTTCAAGAGACAGAATATATGTAATAGACGGAGAATTGAAAAAGGTACTTGTGCTTGACCTCAAAAAAGAGGAATTCAGTTACATAAAGGGAAAAAGAGAAGGGATATACAGACATCCAGTGGGCATATGGGTAACACAGGATGATATCAAGTATGTAACAGATATACAGAGGAAACAGGTTCTTGTATATGACAGCAATCAACAATATGCAAGATCATATGGGCTGAAAGGAGAGCTTGATAAACCCTATGATGTGGCAGTGTTTGAGAACAGAATATATGTCAGTGATTTTAACAGACATCAGATAACTGTCTTTGATAAGAAAACCGGAGCGGTAATCCAGAACATAGGAGCTCGAGGAAAAAAAGAGGGAGAGTTATATAAACCAGCCCATCTTGCTGTTGATAATCTGGGAAATCTGTATGTAACAGATGCGTTTAACTACAGAATTCAGAAATTTTCACACACGGGCGAATTTGTCAGGGTAATTGGCTATCATGGTGATGTCCCCGGAGCTTTTGCCCGCCCCAAGGGTCTTGCCGTAGATGAAGAGGCACATCTCTATGTTGTTGATGCTGCTTTTGAGAATGTACAGATATTTGATGCAGACAATGCGCAGATCCTGCTCTTTTTCGGTGGATTTACTGAACAGCCTGGCGGCATGTACCTGCCCAATGGTGTCTGGGTTGATTACAGGAACGTAGATTTTTTCCAGAAATATGCTGACAGGGATTTTCGCCTGAAATATATTGTTTATGTAAATAACATGCTCGGACCACGGAAGCTGAATGTGTATGGTTTTGGTGAATGGACAGGTGAACCCCTTCCTGATGAGCTATAGAAGTGTCATCAGTTTGCCGATAACTATATATAAATATATGTTAATTCCTGGCCAACCTTCCCATGTATGATTATGAAGCAGAGGTCAGGGAACGGGATGGATCATTATGGAAATACACAAAAAATGGATATCACCCTTTTTCACCATGCTCGGCCTTTTTTTTCTTGTCTCAGTGTCAGGATGTGACAAATATGCCCGGCATGATGTCTTAACTTTTTTTTTTACGGGAGTACCGCCTCTTGACGGGACAGTTGCTGCTGAAGGTGTTCCAGACACACGTCCCTCTGCAGGAAGGCAAAAAGGACCTGATCCTGTATCCGTCTTTGTCCATGGGCCATATGCTGCAAAGCAGTGTTTTCTCTGTCATGTTATAAAGGAAAAAAGTCCCCAAGAAGCTGAAAGACGTTCAGGTGCT
>CAMYJJ010000214.1 GCA_947258735.1 Thermodesulfovibrionia bacterium
TTCCCACTCCTAACCAAATACTTCATAAGTCGGTATTATAAATGAATACCTGCCTGATGAGAAATTATTAATATGAGGGGATTCGTGAGAATTAAAGACCTGAATAAAACTTATTGATCTTGAATCTTATACGTAACTGCTATTCAACAATATCCAGCTTAATGCTCAATTCCCTGAGCTGCTTTTCATCAACGGATGAAGGCGCATTGCTTAAAGGACAGACAGCCTTCTGGGTCTTGGGGAAGGCAATGACGTCCCTGATTGATTGGGCATTGGTAAGTATCATGACGAGCCGGTCAAGTCCAAGTGCGATGCCTCCGTGGGGAGGGGCGCCAAACTCCAGGGCCTCAAGGAGAAAGCCGAATTTTTCATCTGCCTTTTCAGCGGAAATATTTAATAACTGAAACATCCTGTCCTGGACGTTCTTCTTGTGTATACGAATACTGCCGCCGCCTATTTCGTAACCGTTCAATACAATATCATAAGCCTGAGCACGTATGTCCTGTAGGGGCGAACGGCCGTTTGCCCCTACCACGTCTTCCGATAAAAATTTAACCATATCATCTTCCATGGGACTTGTGAAAGGATGGTGCATGGCCTCATATCTCTTTTCATCAGGGTTCCATTCAAAGAGGGGAAAGTCTGTTATCCATACCAGTTTGTAATCACCCTCTTTGATCAGGCCCAGCCTCTTTCCCATCTCGTTTCTCAGTCTGGATAGACAGTCATGTGCTACATTCTGCTTATCCGCTACAAAGAGGAGCAGGTCACCTTTTTCTGCTTCAAACCTTTTGACAAGAGCTTTCAAAACCTCTTCAGGAAAAAACTTTGCTATCGGCGATTCAATGTTTTCCTTGACCTTCATCCATGCAAGGCCTTTTGCTCCGTACCCCTGCACGTCTTTTGTCAGATCATCAAGCTCTTTTCTGGAATATCCGGCAAGACCTTTTGCGTTTAATCCCTTAACGATTCCGCCCTTTGAAACCGTATCAAGAAATACCTTGAAAGAGGAGTCTTTAATAATGTCACTTACATCCTTGAGTTCCAGTTCAAACCTGAGGTCAGGTTTGTCACATCCATATTTGTCCATCGCCTCATGATACGTAAGTCTCTGGAATGATTCGGTCAGTTCAACACCGATGGAATCGGAAAAGACCTTTTTAATCACACCCTCAATTACAGCCATGACATCTTCTCTTTTTACAAAAGACATCTCAAGGTCCACTTGGGTAAACTCGGGCTGTCTGTCTGCCCTGAGGTCTTCGTCCCTGAAACACCTGACGATCTGGTAATACTTCTCCAGTCCTGAGACCATCAGGATCTGTTTGAATATCTGCGGCGACTGCGGGAGGGCAAAGAAATGACCCGGATTGGTCCTGCTTGGAACGAGATAGTCCCTTGCACCCTCAGGTGTGCTCTTGGTAAGAACAGGGGTTTCTATTTCAATAAAGCCTTCAGCGTCAAGGTATTCACGAAAGGCCCGTGACGCCTTATGCCTGATCAATATGTTTTTCTGAATAATCGGTCTCCTGAGGTCAAGATACCTGTGTTTATAGCGAAGAGATTCTGAGGCATCGGTGTCATCTTCAACCATAAAGGGCAGGGGAACGCTTTCATTGAGCACGGTAAGTTTATGTACAACAATCTCTACTTCTCCTGTAGGGATGGAAGAGTTAATAGTGCCTTCAGGCCTCTGTCTTACGTTACCTTCAACCTGCAGCACATATTCGTTCCTGATTTTGTGGGCCGCCTGATGCAGATCTGCATCCAGCTCAGGGCTGAACACGATCTGGGATATCCCTGTCCTGTCCCTGAGGTCTATAAATACAACCCCGCCGTGGTCGCGCCATTTATTGGTCCATCCTGCAAGGGTAACGGTCTCTCCGATATTTTTTCCGGTTAATTCACCGCAGTAATGTGATCTCATTCTGTTTCCTGTCTTCTCCGTTGATTTTGAATTGATAACAGCTCAGGTGCAAAGTGACAAAGGCACATAGGCACATAGTTTTGACAACACTAATGGGAAATGTTTAAGACTATTTTCACTTTGTCCCTTTGTTACTGTGTCCCTTTATGCCTATCTGAGCAGGTACCTGAATTGAATATTTTAGCACTGAATATGAATTAATTGTGGGACATTATATCCTTCTGGAGTTTTTTAAGTTCATCAGGGGTCAGAAACCTGTATCTGCCGGGTTCAAGACTGCCCAGCTCTATCCCGTTGATTTTTGTCCTGATCAGCTTTATGACCGGATGCCTTACTCTCTCAAGCATCCTTCTTATCTGTCTCTTTTTGCCTTCATATATGGTCATCTCGATCCAGGAATTTGCCTTTGTCTTTTTTTGGACCCTTCGCACCTTTGCAGGGGCTGTCATGCCGTCATCAAGCCTGATCCCTTTTTCGAGTTTCATAATGTCCTTATCATCCAGCACTCCTTCGATCTTAACAATATACGTCTTCGGGACCTTTTTTTTGGGGTGGAGAATTGCATTGGCAAGGTCTCCGTCATTGGTAAGCAGAAGAAGCCCTTCTGAATTGAAGTCAAGCCGTCCAACAGGAAAAACCCTTGCCTTCAGTCGTTTTAAATAATCCGTGACCATAGGCCTTTTGTCTGTCTCGCTCATGGACGTCAGACACTTAACAGGTTTGTTGAACATGAGGTACACCATGGTTTCAATCTTGTTGATCAGTTTCCCTTTGACCTTGATATGGTCCCTGTTGATATCTGCTTTCATCCCTATGGTGGCAGTCTCCCCGTTGACTTTTACCAGACCTTCCATGATCATCTCCTCGGCCTTTCGCCTTGAGGAGATACCGCATCGGGACATTATTTTCTGTAGTCTTTCTTCCATAGTGATATATGTATTTTATCCCAGCTATTTGTCATTCCGGAACTGGATGGTGTGTCAAAACAGTAAAAACATGCATAATGTCATTCTGAATTTATTTCAGAATCTCGTCTTTTTTGCATGATACAAATTGTGAGATCCTGAAACAAGTTCAGGATGACAATTGTGACACAGTTTCCTCACGGTAATGATATGCAATAATTATTAATGAATTTCAATAAGATATTACACTGTTACATTCATTTAGGCGATGCATAAAATGATATTAATCTTATCACAAACCATGGAAGCTCTTCCAGTAGACGTGTCAGAAATGGTTCAAGTCAGGATACATTAAACCAATGAGTTTTGCAGGGGTAATTCATGAATTACCCCTACGTGAATTAATACATTGATTCATATAAAACAAACTTTGTCTCACCGGGTTTTACCTGTACCGTTTCGATAAAGCGCTCTCTATTACCGCATTGGCTGACATGAACGTCATATTCTCCTACAGGAACAAACAGCCGGCCAATATATATCTCTCCGGGCAGGGTCCTCCATGAGCGTGTGTCTGCCTGCTCTATAAATAAATTTACTATATTAAGAAGCTCCCTGGATTGTTTGTCTTTGACTTTCTTAATTGCTGCCTGTTTTAGTGCTACCCGGGAAAGCATTTTTAATGTGATCCTGCCTCTCCTGTCCTCAAGGTTTTTCAAGGCTATACTGTTTATATCTTCTACAAGCTCAGTATCAGATGAAATGCGCTCCATAGCTGATTCTGCGATCACCCGGCTGTTCCTGCAATAAGGCAGAGCTATATTATATACGGGAAAGGCAAGGGCTATGGGACCGTCTCTGGCAGGGATAAAGATCTGTTCGCTTCTCTTTGCAGGGGCGGTTCCGTTAAAATGGATCAGTACAATTCTGCCCTGATTACGCGAGTTGTAATATTCTGTCCACCCAGTGCTGCCATACTCATCCATAACAGACGGGATCTCTCCTGTTCTGCCCGTTTCCCTGGCTACCCGGATGAGGTCTGCTATCAAGATGGATGGGACGGGAGTGCCGTACATTTCGGCATAATCCTGGAAAATGTGATAGGCCCTGTAATAATCAATATAGGCATCGTCCAGATTATTATCCGTCTCATAGATGATACCGCTGAGATAGCGGCCAAAGGCATCTTCCTTATATATGTTTTTTTTGCTGTACTGATCATTCAGCATGGTAAGGACCGAGTCAAGCCTTCTTACTTCAACGAGGGAGTCATCGAACTGTCCCAGCTTGAGATAGTTTATTGCTGAAAAAAGGTTGATAAGGGCCTTTTCAAAATCCTCCCCTGCATAGGGGACGGTATAATCGTTTAACAGGAAGGCCGCTGACTCCTTAATAATGCTTTTTGTCCATAACGTTTCTGTCAGTGCTTCAGCGCGATGAAAATATTTATTGCTCTTTTCATAATTTCCGCACAGCATATGTATCATTGCAGAATCCAGGAAAAAGAGCAGTTTCCTGTTTGAGCCGTACTTTTTGGTGTGTTCCTCAAGATATTGTCCTGCAGTGACGCAGTCATTGTTTGCCATGTGGCTTTCAAGTACCTGATAATTTATTCCCGTTGCACAACCGGATAGAACTATTGTTATGATTATCGATAAGAAAAAGTATTTCATTTGAACATTGTAAAGCGCTGTATGTTTTCTTTATTGGGGGTATAGATAAAAAATTAACTACCCCCTGAAAAACTATGGGGTATCATCTGCTGTCATTCCCGTGGTCAGTTGAACGGGAATCCAGGTTTTTTTCATAAGAGGCTGGATTCCGGCCAAAAGATTGCCGGAATGACTTCTTTGTTTCTCATGCTCCGCCGCTCTTCTGCCGGGTTATTCATTCTTTAATCTTAACCCTTGATCTTTTTTATTTTTTCAATTGTTTGTACATATTCCAGATCGATAGATATTCATTACATGGCAGGTATGAATAAGACATTATAAAGTATAAGCCGGCCCATTACCTAAGTGACAGATTTTTTTATTACTTTGCTCTTATAGTCTCTTATGGACTAAAATCAGGATGCCTGATGAGCTTTTTTATCTTTTTATCCCCTATCCAGACCTTCTTGTGAGTCTCCATATCCGTGAGTTCGAGATTGACCTGGTAAAACATGACAGCCTTTCTCTTTGTTTTGTCGAGAATCGAATTAAGTGTGCCCTTGAGCATAAAGTCAGCGCCGGTTTCCCGTCGGTCTTCCTTTATGGTGTCTTCAGATGAGTGGTAGGCCTGGTCCATCCGCTCTTCTCTTATTTCGCTTCTCTCCTCCCTGCTGGCAACAAACTCGACTGCACCGGAATTGAGCAGCTCTCTTTCCAGGTCCTTGACAAACGTCTGAACACTGATATGCTCGTGACTGAGATTTCTCACTGTTCCCACAATGACGACAGGCAGTCTTCCATTATGGGTCT
>CAMYJJ010000215.1 GCA_947258735.1 Thermodesulfovibrionia bacterium
GCCAAAGGCAAGGTATCGAAGAATACATTGAAAAAAGCAGAAGACTTACTTAAAGAAGGCAGAGGATACATGCACCTTGTTGAATACGGGGGAGGAGTCCATAACAAGAAATATTCTGTGATGCTCATTGATGAATCCCTGAATAACTTTGAAGATGCAATAGACCTGCTTGGTGAAGAATAGGATGGAGGATTACGTTGGGAGATAAATTAAATATGTTAATAGTCCCAAAATATATAAAACGTTGGGTAGAATTCTTGTCCGGGTCAATCCAGAAATTTCGATCGAATCAAATTTCTCTTTGCAGATTTTCCATATGCTTACTGATTGTGCCACTATTCCTGTCTTTCAATGTTATGGCTGCTCAGGACTCTCCTCCTGTTAAAACAAAAAGGTCCTATGATGTCCCTGATTTCTTTGTTCCTCCTCCGCCTTTTTCAGAAGGCATATTTCCCTGCACTGAATGCCATGCTGATCTGGAAGTAAACAAAGAGCGCCGGGAACTTGACTTTCATGAGGAGATCGTCCTTAAGCATGCAGAAGAGCAGAGATGGTGCCTTGACTGCCACAACCCTGATAACAGGGACAAGCTCAGGCTGGCAAACGGACAGCTTATTTTTTTCGAAAAATCATATCTGCTGTGCGGTCAATGTCATGGAACAATCTTTCGTGACTGGAAGGCCGGGATTCATGGCAAAAGGACAGGCATGTGGAACGGTAAAAAACAGTATCGCCTCTGCGTGCACTGTCACAATCCTCATCAGCCGAAATATAAACCTATTAAACCCCTGCCGCCGCCGGTCATGCCGGAGGACATGAAACTTACAAGGTCTTCTGATGATGACATTCCTGAAAACCCGCTGGAAAAGTTGCTGGAAGCGGAGCGCAATAATGAAAGATGAAAATATGAAGAAAAACTGTTCCGGACAGGTCCGCAGAAGAACGCTTCTTAAGGGAGCAACCCTTGGCCTTGCATCAATGGCCATCCCTTCAGGAACTGATGCGGCTTCATGGGAAGCTTTTTTTCAGAAACATTATCGTGAAATGTTTGCAGATGAAAAACGGGATGTCATCAACAGGCTGAAAAAGGAATATGCAGAAGCATATAACACGGACTTCAATATTAAGACATCAAAACCCATTCCCGGCACACTCTACGGATACGGCCTTGATTTGTCCCGGTGCATCGGCTGCAGGAGATGCGTGTATGCATGCGTAAAAGAAAATAATCAGTCACGAGACCCTCAGATCCACTGGATAGTAGTATTGGAATTCGATAAAGGTGAAAAATGGGTCAATATCTTTGAAGAGGCTGATAAATACTACAATCCTGAAAACGTTCCTGAAGAGAAACATTTTTATATGCCTGTACAGTGTCAGCAGTGTGAGAATCCGCCCTGCGTAAAGGTATGTCCGACCCAGGCTACATGGAAAGAACGTGACGGCATCACGGTAATTGACTACAACTGGTGCATAGGCTGCAGATACTGCATGGCAGCCTGTCCCTATGGAGCACGGCACTTTAACTGGGCAAAACCGAGAATATTAAAGAAGGAAATAAACCCTGAAGTCCATTATCTCGGCAACCGCCCCCGGGAAAAAGGGGTTGTTGAAAAGTGCACCTTCTGTATCCAGAGGACAAGGGAAAAGCCGGGCAGATATCCTGCCTGTGTTGAAATATGTCCGGTAGGAGCAAGAAAGTTCGGCAATCTGCTTGATCCGGAAAGTGAGATTCGTTACTGCATCGAACACAAGAGGGTGTTCCGTCTTAAAGAGGACCTTAACACGTTTCCGAAATTTTACTATTTCTTTGCAACGTAACATGCGGAGGTATGAAATAAATGAATGATTTAATGCAGCCGGCAAGAAATTTCATTACAGCATTGAAATTTATCACAAAAGGGGGGAAATGGTATTACGCGTGGCTTGCTCTGCTTTTGGTACTTATCATTACAGGCGTCTTTTCTTATGCGAAACAGCTCAATGACGGATTGATTCTGACCCATATGAGAGACCAGGTCTCATGGGGGTTTTATATATCAAATTTTACCTTCCTTGTGGGAGTAGCCGCAGCTGCAGTCCTGCTTGTCATACCTGCATACCTCTATAATTTCAAACCTATCAAGGAGATCGTACTGTTAGGCGAGATGCTGGCCATAACAGCTATTATCATGTGTCTGTTGTTTGTGGTGTCTGATATGGGCAGGCCTGAGAGGGGATGGCATATATTGCCCCTGCTCGGTACCATGAACTTCCCTGCATCACTGCTTGCATGGGATGTGATTGTCCTGAACGGATACCTTGCTATCAACTGCATAGCAGTTTTCTATGTACTCTATATGCTGTCACACGGCAAAGAGTACAGTATGTCTTTTTTATGGCCGATCATTATATTATCCATCCCCTGGGCGATAAGCATCCATACGGTTACTGCATTCCTTTATAATGGTCTTTCAGCAAGACCGTTCTGGAATGCCTCGATTCTTGCACCCCGGTTTATAGCATCCGCACTCTGTTCAGGGCCTGCGCTGATGATCATTATTTTTCAGATCGTCAGAAAAGTATCCAATATGGAGATATCCAATACAGCCATATTCAAGATAGCAGAACTGATCGCCTATGCCATGGGGATAAACCTGTTTCTCTTTGGAGCTGAGTTTTTCAAGGAATTCTACTCAGGAAGCGTCCATCTTGCTCCCATGGAGTATCTCTACTTTGGACTGCATGGCCATTCCAACCTTGTCGCATGGATGTGGATGGCATTTATATTTAACCTGACTGCCTTTTTTCTTTTTCTTCGACCCCAGACAAGAGAGAATTTCCTTTCCCTGAACATAGCCTGCGTATTAATAATTACCGGTGTCTATATAGAAAAAGGCATGGGTCTGATAATTCCAGGCTTCATACCGGGAGTACTGGGAGAGATCTATGAGTACGGCCCGTCAGCAATCGAGAAAGGTGTTGCTCTGGGAATATGGGCCATTGGGGCATTAATCTTTACCCTGTTTCTGAAATTTGCATTACCTATATATACAGGTACGTTGAGATTCAAAGAACCGGATTCATCCGGAGAAGGGAGAGCATAATTGTGCTCATTAATGGAAACCTTAATATAAGGAGGGGTGCCTATGGATAAGGCGAGATGTACCAGGAAAAAATCAAGAAAAGGAGGTAATTATGAAGAAAACTGTTGACATATCCCGACGCGATATACTCAAGGCGGGCGGTACCGTAGCAGCCGCTGCAACAGTAAGCGGCCTGCCTGTCTCTGAAGCAGAGGCAGCATCTGACAAACGCTGGGCATTTGTAGTGGATCTTCGCAGGTGTGTTGGATGCAGGACATGCACGATATCATGCAAGTCCGAGTTTAATGTCCCTCTCGGAAGGTGGAGGGCTGTTATCAAAACCGTGGACTGGGGAACGTTTCCGAACGCCAGAAGAGCTTTTGTACCGCGTCTCTGCAACCACTGTGCCGGTGAATCTGACAAAGGGGTGCCGCCGTGTGTTGAGAAGTGTCCTGAAGCCAAAAGCGGTGACAGAAAGAAAATGGGTAGTCAAAGGTACAGGACGGGCGCGACATATAAACGTCCGGACGGCATGATCCTGATTGACATGGATCACTGTATTGGATGCTACAAGTGTATTGACGCCTGTCCATACGGAGTGCGGTATATCGATCCTAACGCAAAGCTGAAAAGGCCGGACAGGGAAAAAGATGTTGGTATCGGTAAATGTACATTCTGCGAGCACCGCGTTGACAAAGGCATCGAACCATCATGTACGCAGGCCTGTCCGCACGGCGCAAGGACATTTGGCGATATGAACGACCCGGGCAGCTCAGTGTCCAAACTGATCAGTGAGTTCAACCTGGACAGAAACAGGAACAGCACAACACTGCTTCCCAATGAAAAAACAGTGCCCCACGTATTTTATATTGACCCTGAAGGTGTATTGAGCCATTACTCTTTTGATCATAAGGACAAAGACAAGAGAGCGGCCGAATACCGGGATAATATAATTTAGTGGTTACTTAAAAGAAAGGAGGAACATATGGCAAAGTTAACACGAAGAAACTTTATGAAATTCGCTGCTGCAAGCGGCGCTGTCATTGCTGCCGGTGAGGGTATGAAATCAGAAGCCCTTGCTGGAGATATAATGACAAATACAGGGAAAGATTTCTCACCAACTACGGGAAAAGAACGCAAGGCCATTCCAACCTGCTGCTGGCAGTGTGTTTCCAGGGACGCGATGATCGGATTTGTGGAGGACGGAAGGATCGTAAAACTCGAAGGTAACCCGGAGTCAAAAAGAACTGGCGGGAATATCTGCGCGAGGGGACAGGGCGGCCTTACGTCCGTCTATGACCCTGACAGAATCCTGTACCCCATGAAGAGAACCGGGCCCCGCGGCTCAGGCAAATGGAAGAGAATTTCCTGGGACGAGGCGACTAGCGAGCTGACAAACAGGATCAAGGCGCTCCGTGATGCAGGAGAGATCGAGAAGTTCCTTTACCATTACGGAAGGGCCAAGGCAAGCGCGAGCAAGGTCATAACCGGTCTTGCAAAGGCCACTGGTACCGGCTCGGTCGGCAACCACACAGGTGTATGTGAATCAGCAAAGTGGACTGCCCAGGAGATGACATGGGGCGGACACTTTGATAACTGGGACATTGACAGCACCAAGTACATGCTCAACTTCGGCAGCAACATCCTTGAAACCCACACGAACCATATTTCCGTGGCCCACAGGGTCATGCGCGCAAAGGTTGACCGGGGCGTAAAGCTGGTCACCTTTGATGTAAGGATGTCCAACACTGCTGCAAAGTCAGATGAATACATTCCCATCAAACAGGGAACTGACATGGCAGTACAACTCGCCATGACAAAGGTGATTCTCGACAAGGGCCTCTACAAGGGCGAGGGCGAGGAGTTCCTGAAGTACTGCAAGTGCACATCGAAACACGATGACTCGGTGGCCAACAAGATAGCGGCGCTGAAGAAGCACTATGCAAACTACACCCCTGCCTGGGCATCAAAGATAAGCGGTGTGCCGGCCAAAACGATTGAGCGGATTGCCGTTGAATTTGCAACGACAAAACCAGCTGTTGCTATCGCATACAGGGGTGCAGTTACTAACTACAACGGATGCGACTCTGAGCGTGCAAAACAGGTCCTTGTATCGGTAACCGGGAATGTTGACGCTCCGGGCACCAACTGCAAGGCTGTTGGCGGGAGCTGGAAGGCCTATAAAGTCCCGAAGGGAGAGGGAAAGAAGGTGAAAGA
>CAMYJJ010000216.1 GCA_947258735.1 Thermodesulfovibrionia bacterium
TTTTCCTGACTTCATCTCATCAAGGACCTTTGCATAATCATCAGGATCCACAACAACAGCAACGTCCCTGAAATTCTTTGAGGCCGCCCGTATCATGGTAGGACCGCCAATATCAATATTCTCTATGGCATCATCAAACGATACACCAGGCTTTGATACTGTCTGCTCAAAGGGATAGAGATTGACGACAACCATATCAATAGAGGTGATACCATGTTTCTCTATTTCCGCCCTGTCCTTATCGTTGTCTCTTCTCCAGAGCAGACCGCCATGAATCTTAGGATGAAGCGTTTTGAGTCTGCCGTCCATCATTTCAGGAAAACCTGTATGATCTGATACGTCTTTCACTTTTATTCCTGCCTCTTTTAAGGCCGTGGCCGTCCCACCGGTTGATAGTATCTCAACGCCAAGTCCGCTTAGTTCTTTTGCAAAATCAGCTATCCCGGTCTTATCCGAGACACTGATAAGTGCCCTCTGCACGTTCGACATGTTAGCCTCCATGAATCAGGTTTTGAAAATCTGTTATTACCAGGTACATCTTCTATGGATGTAATTGGTTATGTATTGATTAAAACCCTGAATTTCGTATTAACCGACAAGAATCATATGGTTATGTGAAGGAACGTGACCCAATCTCAGTCCACGCATCCGGGTTCGGTATGACATTTTAGACTATTTAGGAAAAAAAATCATGAAATCGGTAAATTGCTTAAAAATTATGTAGTTGGGAGGCTATATCTTATTCTTTCATATAGCCTTTGTCCATCAGGCTGAGGTATGCGTTGTCAGATATGATGATATGGTCCAGCACGTTAATCCCGACGATCCTGCCTGTCTCCACGAGCCGTTTCGTTATCGTCAGGTCATCTTTGCTTGGATGTGTATCTCCGCTTGGATGGTTGTGAATAAAAAGGACTGAGGCTGCGGCTTCCTTAATGGCATACCTGAATACTTCACGGGGGTGTACAGGTGAAGATGTAAGCGTGCCTTCTGAAACCACCATATCCTTAAAGACAGTATTTTTCGTATCAAGCAATGCACAGAGAAATTTTTCTTTTTTCAGTCCAAAAAATCCCGGCCCATAATATTCATATACGTCTCTGCTGCTCGTGAATGATCTGTTCCCTGAAGGACAGTCATTCCTGTCCTGCATCAGCCTCTTCCCCAGTTCAAACGCAGCCTTGATCTGGGAGACCTTGGCACTGCCCATGCCCTTGATATCTTCAAATTCAGCTAATGAGGCATCATCAATATCTTTCAGGCCGTGGAAGTGGTGCAGCACCTCCCGTGCAAGCTGGATAGCGCTTTTGTCCCTTCCCCCAATCCTTACAATGATTGCCAGCAGCTGGGCAGTGCTTAATGAGCTGGCCCCATATCTGAGAAGCCGTTCGCGCGGCCTCTCCTCTTCAGGCCACTTTTTGATTCCCCTGTGTTTCATAGCCGTTGAGGGCAGACACAGAGGTCTGCCCCTGCCAGTGAATTAATTCCGTTGAAATGATTCATCATGTCCCCGTTGCACACATAATACCACAATGGCTGAATATTTCAAACTGCATATTCATCTGTTCGTTCCATCATCTGCAAGTCATCCATCCCTGGCAAAGAGGGTATTTTTCACTTGTTTTTATAACAATAATTATCTACAATGTCGTATCTATAAAAAGCGGGCATATATATAAAAATACAATGTCCACAAAAAACCATCAAAGAAAGGGGAAAAACAATGAAAAAGCTTTACCTGTCGCTTGTTTTAATTGCAGTACCTTTGCTGTTCATGTTCGGATGCGGTGATGCTCTGAATGATCTGACGACAACGGAGATTGATGTGAATAATATTAATATGGGGAGTTTTGACCTTGCTTATGGAGGACAGGGATTAACCTTGACTACGACATCAGGAAATCCCACTTGTGGCAATACTTCGCTCAATATGCTGCTGGATGAGGTAAGTGCATGGGCAGATATTGATGAGAGCAAAATCGATTCAATTAATTTAAGTAATGTGCAGTATCAGATATCAAATAACACCACAGAAGATCTTGTGACCGGTTCTTTAAAGATGACAAGTCATATCACACAACAGTTGACTGATATAGCCTCAGTTGAGATTGGTGCCACTGAGAATGTGACCTGGACCAGTCTAAACTTGACCACCGAAGGCGAGTCGATTTTAGAGCATTACCTGAATAGTCGTAATGAAATGTTCGATTTTTGTGCCCAGGGAACACCGGATCATACAAGTTTATCAATGACCATAGAGATTCAGGCTGGTGTAGTAGTAACTGTAGATTTACTGTAAATATTCCAAGGTCACCTGTTTTGAGGAATCAGGGCAGGTGGCCATCTTTTTTAAGCATAAATGGTCCCTCGGGTCATCTTCACAAATTATTCATCTTCTCTTCATTTTTTCATCACATATGTTGGTTATTTTGAAGTAATATTAAATCTGATGGAGGGATGCAGATGAATAAACGAAAATCAACTAAACTGAGCAATTTGACTGATTCAGAAATAGAACAATACTGCAAAGGCGTGCAAGGTGTTCTGACACAGATAAGAGTCAGATGCAGTCAAAAAGAAAGTAAGAATTCTAAAAAAGAAAAACATATTCCTGAAGAAGAACTGACTTATTCTTAAAACGTCAGACGAGTTTTATCTTCCGACCTCTGATATAGACAGATGATTTATGAAATTTTCAGCGGTTGATGAACCGACTGCTCGAGCAGTGCTGTAAATTCTTCTGCGGGGAGAGGTTTACTGAAATAATATCCCTGGGCCGCATTACAGCTGTGCTGACGTAAAAATGCGAGCTGATCCTCTGTCTCAACACCCTCTGCTACAACCCTCATATTAAGCGTATGTGCCATGGCAATAATGGCTTTTATAATCGCTTCAACATTTGGATTTACCGAAATATCTTTTATAAAAGATCTATCAATCTTAATCGCGCTGATGGGAAAGCGTTTCAGGGACCCCAGAGAAGAATATCCTGTTCCGAAATCGTCTATAGAAGTCTGGATGCCCATTTCAGTCAGGCTGTTAAGTGTCGCTATACTTGATGCTTCCATAGCAATACTTTCTGTAATCTCAACATCTAATGATTGTTCAGTCATTCCTGTCTCTTTCAGTACTTTTTCGATAAGTTCCTGAATGTCCTGATATTGAAACTGTCGCGCAGAGAAATTGATGTTTATTTTATGATGATTATTCCCTGCATCCTGCCATTTTTTGTTTTGCGCACAGGCTGTCCGAAGCACCCATTCTCCAATGGCTGAAATTAATCCTGTTTCTTCTGCTAACGGGATAAACTCAAGTGGAGGAATCATTCCCTGTTCCGGATGGTTCCAGCGGAGAAGGGCTTCCGATCCGATAATTCTGCTGTCGCTCACTGACACGATCGGCTGGTAATAAACAGTAAATTCCATTCGTTCAATGGCCCGCCATAAGTCAGACTCCAGCTCCATAAGTCTCATGGCAGAACTATGCAAATTGGAATCAAATATCTCATAGCGGTCTCTGCCCAGAGATTTGGCACGATACATCGCAGAGTCAGCATCACGGAGTATCTCATTGGCCTGATGGTAACCCGTTACACTCAGTGCAATTCCAATACTGGCAGTAATGAATATTTCATGCTCTCCAAGATTAACGGGATTTGCTAATTCTTTCTGGATTCTCTCACAGAGATCAATTGAATCATTCGAATGTTTAATATCATCCATGAATATTACAAATTCATCGCCTCCGAAACGGGCAAGTCTGTCAACGGGCCGGATACAGGATTCGAGTCTCTGGGCAACAGCAACCAGAAGTTGATCTCCCTTCATATGACCCAGGCTGTCATTAATAACCTTGAAACGGTCCAGATCCAGAAATAACACGGCATACATATAATCTTTATGCCGATCAGGACGGGTAATGACCCGACGCAGCAGGTTTGTCAGATAGGACCGGTTTGGAATCCTGGTCAGTTCATCATGATTGGAATTATGTTCCAGCTGCTCCTGAATTTCTTTTCGTTCATTTACTTCTGCCTGCAAGGAGGTGAGTGTCTTATTCAGTTTCCTATCATACGTCTCCAATTCACTAATAGCATTATTGGATATCTTTTTTGATAAATAAAGACTTACCATTACAAGGAGTGCAATTATTGTTATCATGATAACCAGCGATGATTGGGGAATATAGCTGAGTGCCTGATATAAGAACTTAACATTCAGAAAGAAGAGGATCATTACTATGATGAGAACTACAGAATTAAGGATATGAATATTTCGCTTAATTGCAGTTACTACAGCCGGTTTCTTATCGTCAATAGTATTATTCATGATTTAGCTGATTGTTTAATATTTATACGGCTCTTTGCATATAAATATTTAGTAATTAATATGTAAGATGTCACAAATGCAGTGTTTTTGTATGGTATTACCGGCGAGAAGAATGAACCGGGGGAGGTATCAAATCGATTTCAGAGAGCCCTGTCATGACAAAAGGAGGACATGTAATACTTCATGTACTGGATACCGTCTGGTGTTCAAAAAAGCATATTGGACCAAAGAGTTGTGAGAAAGCTACGGGAATCCTGTCATCGCGTGAACATAAAATCTGAGAGATCTCTTGATAACATTACTGTTCTCCCAGGAGCTTTTTCTGAAAGGCAATGATCTTCCGAATCCCGGATTCTGCCAGGTCCAGCATCTCCCGGAGGTTATCACTGCTAAAGGGATTGGTTTCTGCTGTTCCCTGAACTTCAATGAATTTTCCGGCCCCGGTCATTACAACATTCATATCAACCTCTGCATTTGAATCCTCTGCATATGGCAGGTCCAGGCGGACCTCCCCATCAATGATCCCGACACTGACAGCAGCAACATAGTCTTTTACCGGCTGGACCTCTATTAATTTTTTTTCCATTGCATATGAAACAGCGTCCTTTAAGGCAACAAATGCTCCTGTAATGGAAGCAGTCCTGGTACCTCCGTCTGCCTGGATCACATCACAGTCCAGCCACACTGTTCTCTCTCCCAGAGCATCCAGGTCGACCACTGATCTCATTGACCTGCCAATGAGCCTCTGAATTTCATGTGTTCTGCCCCCTATTTTTCCCCTTGCCGATTCCCTTATTGTCCGCGTATCGGTGGCCCGGGGCAGCATTGCATACTCACCGGTGATCCACCCCTTATTCATATCTCTTAAAAAAGGCGGTACCTTGTCCTCTATGGAAGCAGTGCATATCACTTTTGTGTC
>CAMYJJ010000217.1 GCA_947258735.1 Thermodesulfovibrionia bacterium
AATTCTTGACTTCGCCTTCTGTGTCTTGACAAATTTCAGCCAGTCCCTGCTCGGGGCATGCCCATGGGACGTAATGATTTCAACGGTATCACCATTCTGCAATCTGTATCGTAACGGGACTATCCTGCGGTTGACTTTGGCACCAGTACACTGATGTCCTACTTCCGAGTGAATGGCATAGGCAAAGTCAACAGGTGATGCGTCCTGCGGAAGCTCTACAATATCACCCTCCGGAGTAAACACAAAGACAACTCCCGGAACAATGTTGCCCTTTATCGCCTCCATAAATTCTTTTGCATCGGGCGTGTCCTTCTGGGACGTCACAAACTCCCTCAGCCAGGTGAAATATTTATCGTCCAGTTTTTCACCATGTGATTTTTCCTTATATTTCCAGTGAGCAGCAATACCCTCTTCCGCGATACGGTCCATTTCATCAGTCCTTATCTGGAATTCGACCCTTTCCCCTTTTGGCCCTATTATTGTTGAGTGGAGTGACTGGTACAGGTTTGATTTGGGAGCCCCAATAAAATCCTTGAACCTGCCCGGAACGGGTGTCCATAATGAATGTATAAGCCCCAGTGCAGCGTAACAGTCTGACTGTGTATTTGTGATGATCCGTATGGCAATTACATCATATACAAGTTCAAAAGGAATCTTCTGTTTCTGCATTTTCTGATAAATGCCATAGAGATGTTTGACCCTGCCATATACCTTGCCCGGAATGGATGCCGCCTTTAAATGAGCCTCGACTATTTTTATGACCTCATATAAATAGCCTTCCTGCTCCTCTCTCTTCTTCGCAACCTTGTGAACAAGTTCTTCATAATATTCAGGATAGAGAAATTTAAAGCTCAGGTCTTCAAATTTGGACTTCAGCCAGCCGATTCCAAGCCTGTTTGCAAGCGGTGCATATATATCCAGAGTTTCACGGGCAATTTTCTCCCGCTTTGCCGGAGACAGGTGCTCAAGGGTACGCATGTTGTGGAGCCTGTCAGCAAACTTAATAAGAATGACCCGCATGTCTTCTGCCATGGCAAGAAACATGCGTCTGAAATTTTCAGCCTGCGCATCTTCTGTAGTTTTAAACTCCATCTTGTTGAGTTTTGTAAGGCTTTCGACAAGAAATGCAATGTCTTCCCCATACAATGCCCGGATGTCCTCAACAGTAGTATCAGTATCCTCAACACTGTCATGGAGAAGTCCGGCGGCAATGCTGTTAGTATCCATCTTCATATCGCAGAGAATGGCAGCAACTGCAAGAGGATGTTCTATATAAGCGTCACCGCCTTTTCTTTTTTGCTTATAATGGACTTCATTGGAAAAGGCATATGCCCGGCGCAGAAGATCGGCATTGGCCTCGGGGTTATAAGAAAAAACCAGGTCTATCAGACCATCAAGAGTATTAACACTTCGAAGAGTAACCATAATTAAATATAATACAAATTAATCTTATTAATTATACTGTTACGATAACATTCAGATTACATACATTTAATTCCTGAATAAATACTGAATTATATAAAACAATAACATATCTACAATTGATTATTCAGATATACAGCCAAAAACATATGATGTTAATGTAGAATCAGGTTAATGATGTTATCTAATTGTCAATGATTCATACTGAGTCTCTACCCTCAACTTTTCTAATGTAAATCAACGATAAAAGGTGATCATTGCAAATTATTTTTTGATCATCATGTAAAAGTAAGATATACTATTATTGTATAAAGCTATTAGATTGCAGATATATTTGGAACTCTGATAATGATGGTTATTGCATGCCACGACCCCTTAATGACAAATTTCCGATGATATACGCAATGCGCGTATCAGATTAATAAAGAGCAAACACGAAAGTCAATATGTTGCGTTTGTTTATTTTAAAAAGAGTTTCTGAATATCGGTCTTCAATTTTCACGATAATAGTATGGGCATTACTCCTTTTTTTACCCTCCACATCTCCGGCTAACTGGGAGATTCCCAAAATACTGGATAGCACCGGAGATGTGGGGCTGGAAAACTCCATTGCGGTGGACTCATCTGGTGATCTTCATGTGAGTTATTACGATAAAACAAACGGTGCTCTCAAGTACATAAAGAAAACATCTGGAGTCTGGGGTAATCCAGAGACACTGGACAGCGCTGGAAGCTATGGAGAACGTACATCAATAGCCGTAGATCCATCAGACGATGTACATATCAGTTATCATGATTATGACGGAAGGGACCTTAAATACATAAAGAAAACATCAGGTGTGTGGGGAACTCCTGAGACTGTTGACAGTGCTGGAAGCGTCGGACGGAAATCGTCCATAGCAGTAGACTCGTCCGGTGACGTCCATATCAGTTATATGGACTGGGGAAATAAGAGGCTAAAATACGTAATGAAAACCTCTGGACTATGGGGCACTCCGCAGGTCCTGGACAACACCTGGTATGCGGGGCTTGGAACATCTATTACGGTTGATTCATCTGACGATATCCATATCAGTTATTACAGGGGCAATCTGATGTATATGAAAAAGACCTCAGGTGTATGGGGTGCCCCTGAAACGCTGGACAGTAGTGGGGATGTGGGAAGGTACCCTTGCATTGAAGTGGACTCATCTGAAGATGTACATATAAGTTATTATGACTACGATAATCAGGACCTTAAGTACATAAAAAGGACCTCAAATGTATGGGATGCTCCTGAGACGCTCGACAGTACCGGGGATGTGGGACTGTTCACTACAATAGCGGCAGATTCATCAGGCAATATACATATTAGTTACTATGATTCCGGCAGCAACATGAATCTCAAATACATAAAGAAAACCTCAGGTGTTTGGGGCCCTGCTCAGGTTCTGGATAGTGCCGGGAATGTGGGATATTCCCCATCCATAACAGCTGATCAGTCGGGCGACATTCATGTCATCTATTATAACTATGACAATAAAGATCTCATGTACATTGCGTATACGAACGAAGCAATTCCTCAGCGAATCCTCGAGGTCACAAAATCAGGGACTGGACTAGGCACTGTAAGTTCGAGCCCTTCAGGAATAGACTGTGGAGTTGACTGCACAGAAGAATATAATGTAGATACTGTAGTAATGCTGTCAGCCAGTCCTGATCCTGGGTCAGAATTTACTGGATGGAGTGGCGATACTGATTGCTTTGACGGGATTGTGACAATGGATAATGACAAGACCTGCAATGCAACCTTTGACTTCTCTTCTGACTGGACAACTGAGACATTGGATAGCAGTGGATTGGTGGGATTTCATACGTACATAGCAGTTGGTTCACCAGATGACGTGCATATCAGTTATATGGATTGGGAGAACAAAGATCTCAAGTATATAGAGAAAACCTCAGGTGTTTGGGGGATTCCCGAGACACTGGACAGTGCGGGTGATGTAGGAGAGTATACATCCATAGCGGTTGATTCAGAAGACAATGTGCATATCAGTTATTTTGACAATACTAACGGTGATCTCAAATACATAAAGAAAACCTCAGGTGTCTGGGGGACTCCCGGGACACTGGACAGTGCCGGTGATGCAGGAGAGTATACATCCATAGCGGTTGATTCAGAAGACAATGTGCATATCAGTTATTTTGACAATACTAACGGTGATCTCAAATACATAAAGAAAACTTCGGGTGTCTGGGGGATTCCCGAGACACTGGACAGTGCGGGTGATGTAGGAGAGTATACATCCATAGCGGTTGATTCAGAAGACAATGTGCATATCAGTTATTTTGACAGTACTAACGGTGATCTCAAATACATTAAGAAAACTTCGGGTGTCTGGAATGCTCCGGAGATACTGGACACTGCAGGAAACGGTTTTGCGGGTGACAATACCTCTGTAGCCGTATCTCTTTCAGGTGATATTCATATCAGTTATACTGACAACCTTTCCCTTAAATATATAAGGAAAACCCTGGGTGTATGGGGTACACCGGAGACACTGGACAGCACAGGGTTTGTGGGAAGATACTCATCAATTTCGGTAGATTCAGAGGGTCATGTTTATATAAGTTACTATGACAGTAACAGTATGTCCCTCAAATTCATAAAGACGATATCAGGCACATGGATTACTCCTCAGCATTTGGATGTTTCCGGTGATGTCGGAAGGTATTCATCAATAGCTGTTGAAGCGACCGGAGAAACGCATATTAGTTATCATGATAGCCTGAACAGTGACCTGAAGTACGCGAGAATTGTAACTCTTCTAGTTGACAAATCAGACACAGGAGACGGCACTGTCACTTCAAGTCCTGCCGGGATCAACTGCGGCACTGACTGCCATGAAGATTATTCTGATACCACGATGGTTACGCTAACAGCCAACGCTGCCCCGGGATCAACATTCACCGGCTGGAGCGGTGGATGCGGTGGTACGGGAACGTGCCAGGTAACCATGGACTCTACCAGGAATGTTATAGCTTCATTTTCTATAACAGCCTGCCCAGATGTTGATGGAGACGGATATACAACATGTAATGGTGACTGCAATGACAATGACGCTAATATAAATCCGGACACTCTCTGGTATCAGGACAATGACGGAGATGGTTATGGTAATCATACAATATCTTTGCAGCAATGTACGCAACCAACAGGCCCTCCTGGCTATATCTTAGATAAAACAGATTACGACGATAATGACCCCAGTATAGGCTCCCCAGCTAAGATTAGTAATATAACTCCTTCGTATTATTTGTCACTACAGGATGCCTATGATGCTGCTGCAGATACAGATGTCATCAAATGTGTTTTTGTAACGTTTACTGAGGATATTATTATAGATATGGATAAGTCAGTTACACTAAAAGGTGGTTATGACGGAGGTTTTTCTTTTCAGGAAGGAAACACAACTCTAAATGGAAATATAAATATTATCAACGGGTCATTTTCAATTGAGCGATTTATCTTGCAGTAATAAAGGACCGAATAGAGGCAAGAGAATAAATAATATAGAATAAGATAACAATCGATTGGACTCGAACAGGCTACCTCAAGTCCCTTTTTCAAGTTGTTCAGATTTTATAATCACATTGCCGTTCGGCATTGTTATTAAACACCGCCTGTTGGTCACTCATCCGTTAATGCTTTTTTTCGAATATCCTCAATTTAAACTATCAGTACATACTTGATAAGTCGGTAGAGTCAATAATGCGTAGAAATATTAAAGATTAAAAAGAGGGTTGCCTCAGTTAGCCCGGCCTGATGGCCTTA
>CAMYJJ010000218.1 GCA_947258735.1 Thermodesulfovibrionia bacterium
CGGAATAACACAGTCGCATTTAACTATTCTCCCTGCCTTGTCAAACTCGTATGAATGGTACAGGATCCCCCTCGGCACTTCCACTGCACCAACACCGACACCTGCCTTTACTGTTACTTCCTGACGGCTGCACTTCAGGTCCGAGTCGATCAGGTCACTGATTATTCCTATTGATTCCTTTACCACATGCACAGCCTCTACAAGCTGGGCAATATTGTTCATAAAGGGATTATGGTTGACAGGTGTAAGGGCAAAGGCTTCTGCAACCTCTTTTGCTGCCGGATGCAGAAAATCATAGTTGTTGTTCATTCTGGCCAGGGCACCGACAGCAAATGAGTCCCTTGAAAGCCGGCACCACTTGGATGTGGACTGGTCCGTCATATATTCGTTCGTCATTTTTTTATATTCATGTTCAGCCACCTGGACGCCGTCAGTTGAGATCAGGTCTCCGCCGATAAAGGGATAGCTGCCTTCCCCTTTTAAAGAGACAAATTCTGTCTCTCTGCTGAAATCAGGCAGGCTGAATCCCTTAAACAGTTCAGCCACCAGCATGAGGTCATCCACGATATCTTTGAGGCGTTCGCTGAATCCCCTGAGTTCTCCCTTCTCGGGAAACATCGTAAACCCGCCGACCACTGTCCGTGTCGGGTGCAGTCTGCGGCCTCCGACACAGTCGCAGAGATCATTGGCGAGCTGTTTTATCTTTGCCGCCCGGAGCACAACGTCCCCATGGGATTTTATAAGCGGAAACACACTGCCTGTATTCATAAAATCAGGCAGGACCAGAAAACAGAGATGAAGCGCATGACTCTGCAGGGTCTCCATGTGCTTCAGGAGAATACGCAGTTTTTCTGTCTGTTTATCAGGCACGATACCGAATGCATTTTCCACAGCACGAATACTTGCCAGCGTATGCCCGATAGAACATATCCCGCAGATCCTTCCTGTTATCCAGGGCGCATTGTCCCATTTCTTGCCCTTCAGCAGCGCCTCAAAAAAGCGGGGCGTCTCAACAACCTCCCACCTGGCCTCCTGCAGTTTGCCGTTTTTGATATGTACTTTTATATTTCCATGTCCTTCTACCCTGGAGAGGTGTTTTACGTTTACCTTAACTGTCTTTTTCATTTACCTGTTCCTCTGGCCCTCTTTTTTCCGTTCTTTTTAATCATGTCCTGAAATCCCCCAAAACACTCCAGACGGTCAAGTACGGTCTCTTCAGAGAATCCATGTTCTTTCATGATCTTCTTCATCTGGTCGATATTCGGATCATCAGCAGGCCCCCTGCATCCCCAGCACCCGGCCCTGCTGTTGGGACACCATGAGTCACATCCTGCCCTGGTAACAGGGCCGAGACAGGGTTCACCAAGATCAAACAGACATATATTTTCGTTACTCTTGCACTCCATGCATACAGGATACTTGGGATATACAATTGACTTACCTATTGCCAGGTGGAGAACTACCTTCTCCACTTCCTCTTTCTTTATCGGGCAGCCGTAAATTTTGAGATCAACCTTTACCACGTCCTCCACCGTCCTTACAGGGCCGCTGTCCACTTTGTGCTTTCCATATACCTCTTTAGTGGCAAAATTGAGATTCTTAAACCGGTTCTTGAGCTGATTCACTCCACCAAAACAGGCACAGGAACCCAAAGCAACAAGGACCTTAGCATTCCTGCGGATCTTTTTAAGGCGTTTTACTTCACTTTCAGTTGAAATGCTCCCTTCAACAAAGGCTATTTCATAGTCATCAGATTTCTCGGTCATGGCCTCGCGAAAATTCACTACCTCAACCAGAGAGAGAAAATCCAGCAGCGTCTCCTCGTTATTCACGATCTGCAGCTGACATCCTTCACAGGATGAAAATTCAAAAAAGGCGACACGCGGCTTATACAGCTCTACTCCCAGATAGCTCCTTTTTTCCGTCTCTCCGACACTCACTGTTATATCGCCTCCTTAAGATTCATAACAGACCAGTAGTCAAATACCGGGCCCTTGAGACAGGTATAGGTCGATCCCACATTGCAGCGGCAGCATTTACCCATGCCGCAATGCATACGCCTCTCCAGTGAAACAAACATCTTCTGCATCGGGATATGAAATTCATTCAGCATATTACAGACAAACTTGAACATCACCGGAGGACCGCACACAACCGCATATGTATTGCGGTAAAAATCTTCATTCCCATTTATCAGAATATCTTTTAAAGGCTCAGTTAACAGCCCGACCGGTCCTTTCCATGATGCATCGTCTTTCTCAAGAATAATGCTGAGATTAATATCATCTTTGCGCCACATATCATATTGATAGGTAAAGAGAAGCTGGTCAGTTGATTTCGTACCGTAAATAATATGCACATCTTTGAAATGACTCCGGTTTTCGACCACATGGGCAATGGGGGCCCGAAGCGGGACAAGACCGAGTCCGCCTGCGATTAGCAGCACATTCTGCCCGTGCATCTGTTCCATGGGAAACCCGGTACCAAACGGTCCCCTGATCCCCACATGCGTGCCCCGTTTCACCCGCGGCAGAAAGTTTGTGAGATTGCCCACACTCCTTATACACAGCTCTATTTCTCCATGGATACTGGGTGACGATGATATCGAAAAAGGGGCCTCATCAATGCCGGGAAGTTCAAGCATCACAAACTGCCCGGGCTTAAACGAAAAGCGCTTACGTTCCTCAGGATCCATTATCTGAATCCGGTAGAGTGTCTCCGTGTCCGTAAGGGAATAAATGCTTATAATCTCAGACCTGTACGTATGTTCAAAGCTGCCCAGGTCATCCTTTCGCTGATGCCTCTCATCCGTTAGTGCAGTTACATCGGTAAACTGAAGTTCATTGCTCATTTCTTCCTCCCGTTCCCACGGACACTTGCTATTACTTCAGGCACGGTTATATCGGCAAGACATGCGTCTCCGCAGCGTCCGCACCCGACACAGAGTGACTCTTCAAATGCCTCGACAAACCCCCTGTGCTTGTGATAATAACGGTACTTTAAGCGGGAGTGCCTCTCAGGCCTGAAATTGTGTCCGCCTGCGACCTCGGCAAAATCTATAAGGTTGCAGGAATGCAGCATCTTGGTCTTCCTTGCACCCTTGAGATCTATATCCACGGTCTCTTCTACCCCATAACAGTAACAGGTAGGGCAGACATTTGCACATGTACCGCAGGAGAGACATGCATCTCCCCACTCTTTCCAGACGTCTGACTGGAATTCCATGTCCAGAATTTTAGTGAGATCAGTCGTGTCAACCTGTGTGGTAAATTTACTGTTTCGTTTTTCAACGACTTTCATATAGCGTTTATGATCTGACTCTGCCGGATTATCTGTCGTAATGTTTCTGAGAAAATTATATGCCGTATCAGACAGTATTTCCACGAAATATCTGCTTCCAAGGTCCGTAATAAACATGTCAAACCCATGCAGGGCGGTATCAGATCCCATGGAGCGGCAGAAACATGAAGCCTGGGGGACGCAGTCTACGCCGATCACAAAAAGGTTCTTCCGTTTTGCAGCATAATAAGGCATGGGATACTGGCTGTGCATCAGTACCTTGTCCAGTTTATTCAATGCATTAATATCACAGGGATGAAGTCCAAACATGATGAGCGGTCTGTCTACATTATAATCCACCGACTTCTCCCAGCTGACACCCTCAATACGAAAAGTGGACAGGTCTTCTTTAAAGGGGAGAAAAAACCGCTTGGCAGGCAGTCTGGTTGTTGAGTAATTCAACTTCAGCTCTTTGTACTCCGTCACATCCGAAAAAGCATACATGGCATTGCCACGATTGTCCGTCCCGCTTTCAACAGGCCCGACAACCCTGTTTTGGGAAACCATTACATTAAACAGCTTCTTCAACTCTTTCTTGTCAAATACTTTGAATATCATAATTACCTAAATAGTATCATGTTTTGAAATGATCTTCTATCATATATCGAATTAACCTGTCAAAAGCTTTAGCAAATCTGTTTTTTAACCCTGAACTACCGGGAGGGAATAAGTTTTTTTTTAAAAAACCATTTAATATAAACATATATAGTGAATGAGGAGGTCTGACATGTGTGTTGGTGTACCGATGCAGATTACTAAAATAGATTATCCTGCTGGTGTTGCAGAGGCCAAAGGCGTGAAAAGAGATATAGGACTGCAGCTTATGCCAGAAGGTTCTCTTGAAATAGGAGACCATGTGATAGTCCATGTCGGTTTTGCCATAGAAAAAATTGACAGGGCACTTGCTGATGAAATATGGGAATCACTGGATGAAATCCTCAGGGTAATGGACGAGGAAGAAAAAGGTGCATGAGGTATCGATCGTCCTTGGGATGGTCGATGAGCTTATCAAAATAGCACATACTAATGATGCAACCAGAATAAACTCTGTCAAATTAAAAATCGGAAAGCTCTCCGGGATTGTGGTAGACTCTCTTTTATTTGCGTTTGATGCAATCAAGATGGAGCACGCACTTCTCTCTGAGGCTGACCTTGTGATAGAGGAAATCCCAACCGTCTGTACATGCGAAGATTGCAATACAAGCTTCCAGATTGATAACATGACCTTTCCAACATGTTTAAATTGCAATTCTTTGAATGTCAATATAATTTCCGGAGAGGAACAGCATATAGAAAATGTGGAACTGGAAGTTTAATACAATGGTTTAAAATCGCTCAACAATAGGTCAACATTGCTCAACGGTTGTTCAACAGTTAAGCAATGTTGATCCACTGTTAAACTTAATCAATTTTTATGGAGAAATAGTATGTGCAACACATGCGGCTGTGGAGATAGTAAAAACACAAAAACAGTTGATATCAATCAAAGTCTGCTTAAGAAAAATGATGCTGCTGCGATAAGCAACAGAAAGCATTTTGATGATAAGGGTATTCTGGCTGTAAACCTGATCAGTTCCCCCGGGTCCGGCAAGACTACCCTGCTTGAAAAGACCATAGAGAAGTTACCGCCTGACATCTCGATCGGGGTTCTGGAAGGGGACATTGAAACAGAGCTTGATGCTGACAGGATAAGGGCCAAGGGCGTACCTGCAGTGCAGTTAACCACCGGGGGTGCCTGTCATCTTGAATCAGACCTTATTCATAAAGGATTTCATGAGCTGGAAAAAGGGCTGAACGGCAAAAAACTTGATATTCTGTTTATTGAAAATGTGGGCAATCTTGTGTGCCCTGCGTTTTTTGATCTGGGAGAACATGTACGCACGGTACTCATCTCC
>CAMYJJ010000219.1 GCA_947258735.1 Thermodesulfovibrionia bacterium
CCGACTTCAGCCATCAGGCCGAATCCGAAAGAAAAATCAGTTACCATAAATGAAGAAAAATGCATGTACTGCGGTAACTGCTTTACTGTTTGTCCACCGATCGATATTCATAATCCTGAACAGGATGGTGTTGCCATTGTTGTCGGCGGTAAGATCGGCAGCCTGAGATCTGATCCAAAATTCTCCAAGCTGGCCATTCCGTTCTTCTATAATGAACCCCCGAGATGGCCCAAGGTTGTTGCTGCTATCAGGAACATCCTTGAGACGTATAAAAAGGGTGCAAAGAGGCATGAGAGGGTTGGTGAATGGATCGAAAGGATCGGCTGGGAAGAGTTTTTCAAACAGACAGGTATTGAGTTTACGTTCCAGCATATCGATGATTTTACGTTCATGAGGGACACCTTAAGGACATCAGCAGCATTTAAGTATTAATCAGCAAAAGAGAATGGCCGGCAGTCCCGCCCGATTATTCGAGGGACTGCCTGCCATCTTTTGAATAAACTTCTATCGGAGAGGTGAAAATATGGAACAGTCAGAAATACAGGACAAGATATTTGCCTACCTGGAAAAAATGAAGGGCAAAAAGAAACTCAAAGAAAAAGATATATTCAAGGCAATTATGGCTGAGACAGGTGAAGACAAAGCCACAGTCAAGACAGCCCTGAGAGAAATGATTAATGTTGGAAAAGTGATGTATTCTTATGGCGGGGGCGCCAGCTCTGTAGAGATCCCCAGCGAAGAGTACCTTAAAGAAAAAGGTTTGCTTTAAACAGCCATCAGGGGCCAGGTTTCAGGTGCCGGAGTATGAGAAGATCTTCCGGTGTTTGAAACCTGGCCCCTGATTTTTCTTCTTCTTACGTTTTCCGGGTTCATGTCAAACTATAATATCCCAAGAATAGTTGTTGCCGGCCTGCGTGGCGGCAGCGGCAAGACCATTGTATCCCTGTCTCTTATTTCTCTTCTAAAAAATAAAGGTCTGACAGTTGCAGCCTTTAAAAAGGGACCTGATTATATTGATGCTGGCTGGCTTGCCAGGGCAGCGGACACTCCCTGTTATAACCTGGACCTGTTTATGATGACTTCAGCCCAGGTTCTCCAATCATTTATTTTGCACACAAATCTCCCTGTCTCCCCCGGGGGGATTATTTCGGTAGTTGAAGGCAACAGGGGACTTTATGACGGGATTGATGAAAAGGGTTCATACAGCACTGCTGAACTTTCAAAATTACTGAAGGCTCCGGTTATCATAGCGGTTGACTGTACGAAGACGACCAGCACGTTAGCCGCAATGATTTTAGGCTGTCAGAAAATGGATCCGGACGTTTCCATCGGCGGCGTTGTGCTGAACAGGGTCGCAACAGCAAGGCAGGAAGGGGTCATTCGAAAGGCAATAGATGGTGTCTGTGAGATTCCTGTGCTGGGAGCAATACCCAGACTGAAACATGACCCATTTCCGGAGCGGCACATGGGGCTGGTCCCCTATCAGGAACGCACGGGCATAGATGAGTCCATGTCAGCCGTCAGCGAAATAGGGGAAAGGTATCTGGATTATAAAGCTATCATGAAAGTGGCGGATTTAGCAGGGGAAATTAAGACTGTGTACAGGAGACAGGGGACATGGGGCAGAAACGATCAGAATAAGACGGATGACGGATCACGGACGACGGATTCCGGTCTACGTATCGGTATCATCCGCGACTCTGCTTTCCAGTTTTATTATCAGGAAAATTTTGATGAACTTGCAGAAAGAGGGGCTGAACTGGTCGAGGTGAGCCCCCTTAAAGATGATAAGCTTCCTGACATTGACGCCCTGTATATTGGTGGAGGATTTCCTGAGACACATGCCATATCCCTGGCTGAGAATAACAAATTTAAGCAGTCACTTCACAGTGCAGTTGAGCAGGGACTTCCCGTTTATGCAGAATGCGGGGGCCTGATGTATCTGGGAAGCAATTTAAAGGTGGGTAACAAAACATATCCCATGACAGGAATCCTGCCCATAACATTCACGCTGGATAAAAAACCTCAGGCCCATGGATACTCTATAGTGGACGTAATAAGGGCCAATCCGTTTTTTCCTGTAAATACGGTGCTTAAGGGGCATGAGTTTCATTACTCCAGAGTTATGGATATTGGGGAACGTGATGTGAACATGGCGTTTCGCGTAAAACGGGGCCGGGGTATCAGAGACAAAAAAGATGGAATGTGTTATAAAAATGTCTTTGCTGCCTACACGCATCTTCATGCTGCAGGTGCACCTGAATGGGCTGATGGCATGGTGAAGGCGGCGAAGGATTATAAAAAAAACAAGTAGTCCACAGATTGCACAGATTAAAAAGATTATTTATACAGTTGTTAATACTATATTATGTCAATTTTAGAAGAGATATATAATTTATTATGATAATTGAACAAATTATCTTAATCTCTAGAATCTGAGGAATCTGAGGATATTAATAAATCATGGCCAGAGTTAAACCATTAGCATGTCCCTTTTGTGATACCATGCTCAGGAGTCCGATGGATATTAATTTTAAAGACATGGAGTTTACCGGCGGGATATGTCCCTGCAGGGCTGTCTATGTTCTTGACAGATCAGGAAGGAATATGGGGGAAGCCTATATGGATGCGCTGACTTTCCTGAGCAGAGGGGATTATGATAAGGCCATGAATCTTGACACTGAAGACTATGAAACTGTTGAGCTTGACTACAACTTTCAGAGCAATACCATAGGCTCGAAAAAGGCAGGAGAAAAAAACTGCAAGATTATTTTTGCACGATTAAAGAATAATGAACAGAAAGAGTAATAGATTACAAATTCAAAATTTCAAATGACAAATTAAAAAATAACCAGGCGGATTTTGTTTTCATTTTTTAGCTCTGAAATTGAGTAATACAAATGTTTTTTTGACATTGGAGCTTTGGGCTTTGACATTATCATTTTCTCTTATTTTTCAGGCCATTGTAATATATATACCTTATATTAAGAGAAATAAATGACATATAAGTTTTTTTTATTTGACCAAACAGATGGTTTTCTTTTATAGTCTCAGACTTGGAGTATTAAGCTGTATCTCTTATTATCTGGGATCTCAACCAGCATAAAAGAATACCTTCACAAATAATCAGCTATTTAAATAGGAAAGGAGATTATTCATGGCAACATTAGACATTGAAGGAACATCCTATGAGATTGATGAGGACGGATACCTTGCAGACTGGCAGCAGTGGAATGAGGGTGTGGCTGGAGCAATGGCCAAAGAAGACGGCCTTGATCTTTCAGAGGCCCACTGGGAGGTAATCAAGTTTCTCAGAGATTACTTTGAGAAATACCAGATTGCACCGATGATAAAAATCCTCACAAAAGAGCTTAAGAAGAAATATGGTAAGGAAAAGGGCAGCACCAAGTATCTCTATGAGCTCTATCCTGCCGGACCTGCAAAGCAGGCATGCAGATATGCCGGTCTTCCAAAACCGACGGGCTGCGTATAAGAATCAATAGTTACAAAAAAGAGGGTTGAGGCCTTTCAGGCTTCAGCCCTTTGATTGCAAATGTAGCAGTTCCCCTGTCCTGTTTTTACACTTATGAAGATATACGATCTATTAGCAGAGAAAAAAACAATTGTATTAAAACAATGGTTTCATCTCATTGTAGAAACTTATCCTGAAGAAACAACCAGCTTCTTAAAAAACCAGAACGCACAGACCGGCAATCCCGTGACCCAGGCAATATATGAAAACATTGAGGGGATTTTTGACGGACTGATAAAAGAGGCTGATACCGGTACGCTGAATGTGTATCTTGATAATATCATACGGGTAAGGGCAATACAGGATTTTTCTCCTGCTGAGGCTGTGAGCTTTATATTCTCTCTCAAACAGGTGATTCGAAAAGAGCTGGAGAAAGAGATGTATGATCAGGAGATGTTCAGGGAGGTACTGGTTTTGGAATCAGCAATCGATTCTCTTGCCAATACTTCTTTTGATATTTATATGAAGTGCCGTGAGAAACTGTACGATATCAAGGCCAATGAGTTAAGGAACTGGACATACAGGGCACTGCATAAAACCAAACTGTATAAAGAAGTCAGGACCGAAGAATAAATGTTCCGGTCCTATAGCTTTTCACTAACATACACAATTTAATTAACCCGGTTACTTGATGTACTCAGCAAAATGTTAAGGGGGTATATATGGGAATATTTTTTTCCTTCTCCGTAGTTGCAGCACTCACCGTGATAGCCTTGGCCGGTGTCGGGATCGCAGGAATGCAGTATTTTTTCGGTGTAGTCATCCCCTATCTGGCGGTTTTGGTTTTTCTTGTCGGTGTCGTGCTCAAAGTAATTAAATGGGGCCGTTCACCAGTTCCATTCAGCATACCCACTACCTGTGGGCAGCAGCAATCCCTGCCCTGGATCAAACACAGCAAGTTTGACAATCCTCAAACAACAGGACAGGTCATTGTCAGAATGGTCCTCGAAGTATTTCTTTTCAGGTCCCTGTTCAGAAACCTCAGGACAGAGATGAATGACGGGAGAGTCACGTACGGATCGGACAAGGTACTCTGGCTGGCAGGACTTCTCTTTCATATTACTTTTTTTACTGTGTTGATCAGGCACCTCAGGTTCTTTCTTGTACCTGTTCCGGCATTCATTAACACGATCGATGCCCTTGACGGTTTTGTGCAGATAGGAGCACCGCATTTACTGTTAACAGGAGTTCTTCTTGTTGCAGCAGGGGGATTTCTTTTCTTCCGTAGAATTAATAATTCACAGGTGAGACACATATCCCTTCCTGCTGATTACTTTCCTCTGCTTCTTATCATCGGGATTGCGCTCTCCGGAATTATCATGCGCTACTTTGCAAAAGTTGATATCGTGAGTGTGAAGGCCTTTACACTGGGTCTGGTCAGTTTAAGTCCGAGAGTCCCTGACGGGATTGGCGTGATATTTTATATTCATCTTTTTCTTATTAGCGCCCTGCTGGTGTACTTCCCTTTCAGCAAACTTATGCATATGGGCGGTGTCTTTCTCAGTCCGACCAGGAACCTGGCAAATAACAACCGTGAGAAAAGACATGTTAACCCATGGAACTATGATGTGAAAGTCCATACATATGCAGCGTATGAGGACGAGTTCAGAGAAAAAATGAAAGAGGCAGGAATACCTGTAGAAAAGGAGTAAGGATATGGCAAATGAACCAACACCAGAAGAATTAGTACAAGTAGCCTACG
>CAMYJJ010000220.1 GCA_947258735.1 Thermodesulfovibrionia bacterium
CAAGTTTATCAGTGAGATCACCGGTTACAATTTTGTCTATGATGAACGGGTCAAAGGGAAAATCACCATCATAGCCCCTACCAAGCTTTCTATTGATGAATCATTCAGCTTATTCACCTCTATTCTTAAACTGAAGGGCTATACCATTATCCCTTCCGGTCCCAAGACCTATAAAATAATTCCTTCATCTCTTGCAAAACAGGCAGGCCGGATCCATGAAGACTCCACCGTGCCTGTCAACGAAGGGTATATAACGAAAGTGTTACCCACTGAACATATCAAGGCCGCTGAGACACTCCAGTTTTTACGTCCTGTCGTATCAAAGGACGGGCATATTTCTGCATTTGGTCCCAGGAACCTGCTGCTCATTGTTGACTCTGCCATTAATATCGAAAAGATTATTGCCATTCTTAAATTGATAGACAAACCGACCGTCAGTGAAGAGGAAGCAAAGATATATGTCTATTTTCTTGAGCATGCAGATGCAGACGAACTATCAAAGGTCCTGCAGGGCATAATCAGAAATCTTCAAACTGCGCGTAAAACAGTAAGGCGTGATCAAAAGAAAACAACGTCCACTGCAGCTCCTGTTCTTAATGTAACACCTGACACATCAACCAATTCACTGGTCATTGTTGCCCCGCCTTCGGAATATGGAAACATTGAAGAAGTGATCATGACTCTTGATAAGAAGAGAAAGCAGGTTTATGTCGAGGCAATGATTATTGAAGCCTCAACTGATAAGCTTCTGGAACTTGGAACAAAATGGAGGGCGGCTGCAACGCATAATGACGAGCCTATAGTAATTGGCGGGGTAGGTAATGTTGATTCGGCAACCACCTTAAGCATCATTAACGGACTGTCCGGTTTTTCGGTGGGGGGAATTGGGAATTTCCTTGATATCCCGGTTACGGCAATTGGTTCGGATGGTTCGGTATCAACAAATACACTTACGGCGCCCGGATTTGCAGCGCTTTTCAACAGCAATGAGTTCAAGGATGTTATTAATGTTCTCTCGACTCCGCAGATCCTTACTTCAGATAATGAAGAAGCAGAGATTCTTGTAGGTGAGAATGTTCCGTTCATATCCCAGAGAGAGCGCAATGCAACAACGACGAACACAGTACTGAATACCATTGAAAGAACAGATGTCGGCATCAAACTTCGCATCAAGCCCCAGATAACGGAAGGCAATTATGTGAAACTTGATTTATTTCAGGAAATATCTTTTGTCAAAACGGCCTCTGATGACATTCTGACTACTGTCGGACCTTCGACAACCAAGAGATCTACCAGGACCTCTGTTGTTGTAAAGGACGGAAGAACCGTTGTTATAGGCGGACTGATGCAGGAGAGGGAAGAGGTGAGCATCAACAAAGTACCCATACTGGGAGATATTCCGATTCTTGGGTGGCTCTTTAAATTTAAAAGCAAATCAAAGAACAAGCAGAACCTTCTTGTCTTTCTATCTCCTCATATTGTCAAGGAAGACGACGACCTGACTACCATCACTGATGGGAAACGAGAGCGTTTTGTAAAAGAGGAAAAATTCTATAAACCCGGGGAGTTGTTTGTGAAATTCAATGAAGGTGTTTCCCGGGAAAGGGCCATGGACATCATTAAAAAACGTCATGCGTCGGTGATTAAGTATTTTGAAAGCAGCGGGGTGTACCACATTAAGCTCAAACAATATATGGAAGTTGAAGACGCGATTGACAAGTTCACTGCCTATCCCGAGGTAATGTATACAGAACCGAATTATAAAATCAATATTAAAAATGATCTGTCTGAATTCGGTAAACGGGGTGAAACAGAAAAGCCTGCGTGCCCTGAAGAAAAAGATATTTATAAAGGACAACAGGAAACTTCATTGCTGGAGCGGCACGGAGATAAAAAAAAAATCGCTGCAGTTGAGCCTGAACCTGAAGCAGTACATACTTATGTGCAGGAACGACCTTCCACTCTAGTCCACCATGCCGACAATGAACTGTCTAAAAGCATATTATCGAAAGAGATTGACCATTTCCCTGAAACAGGAAAGTTTCAGGAAACTGATAAAACTGAGACAGCAATAAAGGAGGCTGTTGACATAAAGAGCAGCGCTTCAACGTCTCCGGACAATGTGACTGATACAACATATAGTGAAACCATTTATGCTCATACAGCAACACCTACTCAAAGGGGGAAGTATTATATCCAGGTAGGGGCCTGGAAAACCACTGAACATGCAATAGATGCGTATAATACATTAAAGGCCCGATATGTTGATACGTATATTATTAAGGAAAATGCGTTCAACAAGGTAAGAATAGACGGTATCATGACAAAACATGAAGGCAATCTCATTATAATAGACCTTGAGGATGACTATCATCTTCACCCTTTTCTTGCCAGAAATCATTAAACTGAATTGAACATATTGTCATGGAAACGTTAGATACTATTACAGATGATGATATAGACCATTCTCTCCTGAAGAACCTCCCCCTTTCCTTTGTTAAAGGCAATGTGTTTCTTCCACTGCGAAGCCCGGAAAGTGAACTGCTTGGCGCAGTTGCCGATAACAGGGGCATCTTTGCACTGAGAGACCTTGCAAGAAAGATGGACCTTAAGCCCCATCCTGTTGAAGCTACAGAAGAGGTTATTATTGATGCCATAAACCGCATATACAGCCAGACCAGCAGGGTGGATGAGGTCATGGGGGACATTAAGGGAGAAGACCTGTCCATGATTGCCACGGAATTTGAATCTCCCCAGGACCTTCTTGAGCTTACTGAAGAGGCACCCATTATCAGGCTGCTTAACGCAATGTTAATGGAGGCGGTAAAAGAAAAGGCAAGTGATATCCATATAGAACCTTATGAAAAAGGGGTGGATGTCAGGTTCAGGGTAGATGGTATTTTGAACAAAGTGTTAACTCCTCCCAAAATTATCCACGATGCCCTTATATCAAGAATAAAAATAATAGCTGACCTTGACATTGCAGAAAAAAGACTTCCCCAGGACGGAAGGATAAAACTTCTTGTAGGCGGAAAGAACATAGACATTAGGGTCTCTATCATACCTACCGCCCTGGGAGAAAGGGCTGTGCTGAGGCTGCTGGACAGGCAGGCCGGGGTGTTGAGTCTGGAAATGCTGGGGCTGACTGATTCCACTCTCTCTTCCATGAAGAGCGCATTGACGAGACAGAACGGGATCATTCTTGTTACAGGACCCACAGGTTCCGGTAAAACAACAACCCTTTATGCTTCGCTTCTTAAACTCAACACAGAAGACCGGAACATAATAACTGTTGAAGATCCGGTTGAGTACCAGTTGAGCGGAATAGGGCAGATGCAGGTCAATCCCAAAATAGGACTGACCTTTGCTGCAGGACTCAGGTCGATTCTGACGTCATGATGGTTGGTGAGATCAGAGACCTGGAAACAGCTGAGATTGCTGTCCATGCGTCTTTAACAGGTCATCTTGTTTTAAGTACGCTCCACACCAATGATGCGCCGAGCGCTGTGGCAAGACTGGTAGATATGGGAATTGAACCATTTCTTGTTTCTTCTTCACTTGTATGCATCCTTGCCCAGCGGCTTGTCAGGGAATTATGCCCTTATTGCAAAGAAGCCTATACTCCTTCGCATCAGGAGATTGATTTTCTTGCACTTGACAGTCCTCCGGCCCAGCTATATCGGGGAAAGGGGTGTGACAGGTGTCTTGAAAAGGGATATCTTGGAAGAACCGGAATATATGAGTTTCTGGAAGTCGGGCCTGAAATAAGAGGTCTTATAGGTCAGAGAAAAGATGCCCAGGTAATCGGCAAAACTGCGTTCGACCTTGGGTTCAAACCAATGTATATAAATGGTATAGATAAGATCATCAGCGGAGATACCACTATAGATGAAGTCTTGAGAGTGACCCATAGTTCTAACGTTGCAGAATCACCATAAGAAGCAGGGATTTGAAGTGGTTTTATCGGTTTATACATAATTATGCCAATATTCAAATATCGAGGATACGATCATTCAGGTACTGAAACAGAAGGTGTAATCGAAGCTGACGGTCTGAGGGACGCTGCATTTAAGGTCAAAACAAAAGGTGTTTTTCCCAGGGACATATCAGAGTCTGTCACTTCAGAGAAAAGAGTCCTGTTTAAAAAATTCTCACCCCTTGTGCTTGCCGGTCTTACAAGAAGACTGTCAACTCTCCTGTCATCAGGTGTGCCTCTTGTAGATGCTATCGGATCATTGTCCATTGAGCAGAAAAGTGAATGGAAGAACCTGTTAATAGATCTGAAAGAAAAGCTTGCTGGCGGTTCAACTCTTGCGCGTGCAATGGAATCATATCCGGACGTATTTCCTGATTTCTATACAGGGCTTGTTGCTGCGGGTGAGAACAGCGGCAGGCTGACAGATGTCCTGATGAAACTTTCTGACTTTCTGGAGAATGAAATTAATATAAAGAACAAGGTTAAGACAGCGTTGATCTATCCGCTATTTATGGCGGTAGTCAGCATATCCATAGTGCTGTTCCTCTTTACATTTGTTATTCCAAAAATAACAAAAATATTTGAAGATACGGCAACTACGCTGCCTGTCATGACAGTCATACTCATCTGGGTAAGCGCAACATTGAAGAAATTCTGGTGGCTTTTATTAGCTCTGGCAGCAGGAGTGGTTGTTTTCCTGAAAAAAATCAAAGAGACACGAAAAGATTTAATAGATGCGGTTCTGATAAAAGACCCTACCGGGATTCTCATGGGATTATATATGTTGAGATTTACCATGACCATGGGCTTTCTGCTTTCGGGAGGGCTTCCGATTCTCCAGGCCATGAAATTGACAGGCAAATCAACCGGGAATGTTGTTCTGGAAAATAGAATCATTGAGGCGGAAAAGCATGTGTCCCAGGGTGCCAAACTTTCGACCAGTCTTGAGGGGTTCCCTCCGACATTACTTCAGATTATTTCTACAGGCGAAGAGACAGGGAAACTGCCGGAAGTCCTGCAAAAGACATCAGAGTCATATGAATCCGAATTTGACAGGAAACTTAACCGATTGATAAGTCTTCTTGAACCATCCCTCATATTGGTGATGGGCCTGGTGGTCGGATTTATTGTAGTAGCAGTGCTCATGCCTATTTTTGAACTTAATGAAATGATGAAATGAACCTATTGAAAATAAGACATTCAGGTGGATTTACTTTGATAGAACTTATGGTGGTTATGATCATTATAGGGGT
>CAMYJJ010000221.1 GCA_947258735.1 Thermodesulfovibrionia bacterium
GTGTGACAGCAACCAGCACCAGTAATAATACCACCGGTGCACCGTCTTCAACAGGCCCTGTGGCATTAACGGGCACAACAGCCGGACCAATCACATTGACGGTGACGGCCCTTGCCGCCCCTACTATCTCTATTAATGATGTAGCCCTCGGTGAAGGTAACACTGGCACAACTTCATTCACCTTTGCCGTAACTCTTTCCAACCCGAGTGCAAGCAACATTACCGTTGATTATGCCACCTCAGACGGTACCGCCACTGCAGCAGACGGTGATTATAATGCTATTGTTACCACAACGCTCACCTTCTTGCCCGGTGAAACCAGCAAGAACATCACCGTAGATGTAAACGGTGACACGAACGTGGAAGCAAATGAGACTTTTACCGTTGACCTCAGTAATGCAACCGGCGGTGCTACCATCTCCGATAACCAATCGATCGCTGCTATTATAAACGATGACAATAGTGGCATTATTGAAGGCAATGTTTTTCATGATCTTAACCTTAACAGTACAGTTAGCGGAGGGGAGGAATTCATTGGTATACCTGTAGAATTGCTTGCATCAGGTCCCGACGGATTGTTTGATACTTCCGATGACATAATATTACAAACAACGACAACAGACTCAACCGGATTCTATTCCTTTCCAAACGTTTCAGAACCAACGGTAATAACGGTTGTGGATCCGCCAAGTATGGCATTTGCAGGTTCTAAGCGACAGGTAAATGTGATTCCTGGCAGCACAGTGATTGTCGATTTCCCATACATTGACCCTGCCGGCATTATCTATGATACTGTCACCAAAACTCCGATTGAAAATGCTGTTGTCAACATATACCAAGACAACAATATCAATGGAATTATTGACGCCGGAGATATATTAGCTTTCAGTCAGGTAAGCGCTGTAGATGGCTCATACGCTTGGGCACTTGCAGGTGTTGCCAGTTACGTTATCGAGGTCATACCTCCGAATACAAGTTATGGCTTCACTTCAACTCTCATCCCTCCATCGGTTGCTCCTGATCCTTTACCTGGACCTGCAGTGAATGATCCGGACGGAATTAATTCTGGTGTGTATTACCTGGCATTCAGGTTTATAGCTGTCAGTGGTGATCTTATCGGTAACGACATTCCTCTGGATCCGCCCGCTACGAAATCAATCCTGCTTACAAAGAAAGCGTCAAAGAAACAAGTCACAATTGGTGAAATGGTTAGCTATACGGTCACAGCCGAAAATACTCAATTACTGCTGATAAATAATATTTCACTCCATGACGTAATCCCGGCCGGATTTACATATGTTGATGGATCTGCACATGTGGTGCGGGCAGGAGTAGATGGTCTGATCAATACCGCTGATGACATTAAAACCCATATTGGTGTTACAGGTAACAGGCCGTTGCTTTTCAATCCGATAGACTTAGCCGGAAACGAAAAAGTAAAATTCAGCTATCTGCTCCGGGCCGGTTCAGGTATCACACAGGGCACATATATAAATCGTGCAACTCCGTACTCCGGAAACATTATAGCAGGCAACACAGCCACGGAAAGTGTTGAGGTGATTGCTGATCCCATAGTTGAGAAATCGACAGTCATCGGTAAGGTCTTCCATGATCGGGATAGTGACGGTTGGCAGGATTCAGCCGATGCGAAAGCCCTTTATATCCAGAGTGATATGATTGAGGCAGGGAGTATAACTGTTGATTATGGTGATGGGCCAATGAAAATAGATGATGAGAATATTTCCTCAGATGGGGGTGTATTGCTAGGCAGTCTATCCGGAAGAAACAGTGTGTCTGATCTCCCTGGAAATCACCAGGTCATCATACGTGCCAGGATAAATAAACCTTCCCATTCTGACATACTCATCACAACAAAGGAAGGTACACGACTGGTTATTGAAGAAGATGGTCATATTAATTCTGAACATGCAGGCGATAAAGCCCGAGGGCTGACAGGACAGGATATACAAGTTCAGGTTGAATATGTACCGTCCCATGCGACCAATGATGATTTAGTGATTACCCTTACAAATTATGGTGTTCGGGAAGAAGGGATTCCCGGTGTACGACTGGCAACTCCTACAGGGCTGCTTATTGAAACTGACGCTTATGGACGTTTCCACATAGCAGATGTAGAGGGTGGCAGGTTTGAGCATGGCCGCAATTTCATAATTAAGGTTGATCCTGCAACGCTGCCAAAAGCTTCTCAGTTTACGACTGAGAACCCAAGGGTAATGCGTATAACCCAGGGGATAATGAATAAGATCAACTTTGGTATAAAATTGCCAGCTCAGGTAATGCCGGAAAGGGAAGGTAAAGTAAATCCGGGTGAAGTCTTTTTAGAAACAGGAAAATCCACAAATTCCGGTAAATGGGTCACAAAAAAACGGAAAATTGTCGAAATAAAAACAGTTAAATTGAAAAATATCATAGAACCTATTCGTTTCGAATCCGGCAAATCCAATATTACCGATACTTTTATGGAGTCATTGATCAATCTAATTGACAGTCTTGCTGATAAGAAAAATGTTCGACTGCATATCGTTGGCCACACAGACAATCAACCATTAGCTAAACAGCGCGTCAATAAGCTCTACAATAACAATTATGAGCTTTCACGTGCTCGAGCAGAAAGGGTAGGAAGGGTTCTGCAGGAAGCAATCGGACTGCCTGATAAGGCGTTGTCGTATGAAAGTAAAGGGCCGGATGAACCAATCGCTGACAATGGCATACCTGAAGGAATGGCTCAGAACCGGCGGGTTGAAATTGAGATCTGGTATGATGAAACTCTTGAGAAGCTGGTTGACGAAAAAGTCCTTGTCGAAGAGATTGAGCAGGTGAAACAACCGGCATCAGTTGAAATAACAAGGAGAGTGATGCTGCATGATGGTGGTGTTATCTGGGCAACTCAGGATCCTGCCGTTATTGATCCGCGCCTTGATGTCACGGTGACAAACGAAGCAGAGACCAGTGATGGAAGCTTCATACATCCGGTGCATTTCAGTATATATTCAAACTACAGGACTTTTATCGATCATTGGGAATTGTTAATTACACGCGCCAATGATACAGATTTTGTAAAACCAGTAAAAGTCTTAAGAGGATCTGAGATCAGCATCGCTCACAGGATAGAATGGTCAGGAGAAACTGATTCTGAGATTAAACTGCATGCCGGGGAGGAACTCCTTTATATACTGAGAGCATATGATAGCGAAGGCCGTATGGATGAAACAAAACCAGGACGACTTTCACTTGTACATGGATATAAAGACTCCTCACGTGACATGCACGAACGTTCAGTTGATAGTACGGCGGAAGGCATTGAAATTTACGGTGAGTCCAATCTGATGCGCCAAACCATTCCGATTTCCGGGAGCTGGGTGAGAATTCATGGTTCAGATATCCCTGCAGGATACAGACTGCGGATAAATGGCGAGCCTGTTTCAATCGACAGTGAAGGCCGCTTTGCTCTTGAGAATATCGAAACTTCAGGCCAGCATACATTCAACGTAGATGTTATTGACAGCAAGGGTGCGGTCTGGCAGCGGGATATGACCCTTAATGTTACCGATACATATTTCTTCATGGTTGGTATCGCAGATGTAACGGTTGGAGAAAACAATATTTTCGGCAGCGTTGAACCGCTTTCTGCTGATGATCACTTCGATGAAGATGTCTTTATAGATGGACGTCTTGCGTTCTATCTCAAAGGTAAAATTAAAGGGAAATACCTGATTACCGCTCAAATGGATACGCAAGAGGATGAGCTTAGTGATATATTCAGTGACATTCACAAAAAGGACCCCCGCAGTGTCTTCAGACGACTGGATCCTGACCGTTTTTATCCGGTTTATGGAGACGACTCAACAACAATCGAGGATACAGACAGCCAGGGCAAGTTTTATGTGCGGGTTGATTGGGACAAGTCTCAAGTCTTGTGGGGAAATTATAATACCGGCATTACCGGGACGGAGTATGGCCAGTATAATCGCAGCCTCTATGGAGCAAGATACCGTCATAATAATCAGGCTACAACCAAATACGGTGAACACCGGACAGAGCTGACAGCGTTTGCAGCTGAAGCACAGACCATGTTTGCACATAACGAACTCAGTGCTACGGGCGGTAGTCTTTATTACCTGAAAAATACTGATATTGTCCAGGGTTCTGATAAAATATGGGTAGAAATACGCGGGCTTGACACAGAACGTGTGGTGAAAAATATTCCTCTGGAGCGTGGACGTGATTATGAGATCGATGAAATCCAGGGGCGGATTATTCTCTCACGACCTCTCACCCAGATAGCAGATCAAGCCGGACCATCAATTATCAAAGACAGGCCGCTGGACAGCAATAATGTATTTTTAATGGCCGATTATGAGTATGTGCCGGATGGGTTTGATGCAGACAAGTCAACGTATGGCGCACGCGGAAAAAACTGGATTAATGATCATATTGCCGTTGGCGGGACCTATGTTCGGGAAAACAGAGACAACACCGACTATGAACTTAAAGGAGTTGATGTAATTCTAAAGGCTGGACGAGGCACTTATTTGAAAGGTGAATATGCGACCAGTGATGCCCGTCAAAGCAGTAATGCTTTCACTTCTCATGATGGTGGACTGAGTTTCTTTGAGAAAAATTCTGCAACCCCATCTGCAGACATTAGTGGTGATGCTGTCAGCTTAGAGGCACGCATGAATTTGTCGGAGATTTCACACAACAAGTATGATGGCACTATAGCGGTATGGTGGAAAGAACGGGATGGCGGCTTTTCCATCTCACGTCTCACAGATGGAAATAAGAGGACAGAATACGGAATAGAAGGTGAAGGTAAAATCACAGATTCACTTTCCATGTCTGTTCGAGCTACCGTGCTGGACCAGGATACCGTTACTACTGAAAAGGCAATGAGTGTGCAGGCTGATTATCGAGCCGGGGATAAATGGACGGTAAGCAGTGAAGTTCGTCACGTGATTGAAGAGCCGGCTGCAGATGATACAATACGCGGCACTCTCGGTGCTCTACGCCTTGCCTATGATATAACCCCTGATATGAACGTATATGGCATAGGGCAGTTTACGCTTGAGAAAAACGATAGCTATGAAGACAATAATTTGGGCACTCTTGGCTTCAGGGTACGATTAAAACCTGATTTGTCTGTCCGTGCTGAAGCAAGCGCAGGTGACAGGGGCAATTCTGTAAAAGTAG